>JAOZKX010000334.1 GCA_029935135.1 Desulfocapsa sp. | reverse complement strand
GGCATATTTTTGTGATCAAGTTACCATATGGCATTCAGTGGTAGATGTTTGAAGTTGCTGATTCTTTACTGCAGTCGTTGTTAGAGTATTGTTAAGAAGGACTAGTTCTTTCTGGAAATATTGATATTATAGGTATCTTCCTATTATACATATCCGAAACGATAACGCAAACAGGAAATGCATTTAGTGGTTAATCTGGATTTCCTCTTTGTGGTAATTGGATGTCTTAATTGTCTCTTGTTGCGATATTGTTTTTTCAATCTTGAGGGTGTCATTGTGTAAGGAATGGTTCTGCCGTAGAAAAGACAAGACCTTGTTCTTTCTCTGGGTCAGGATAATAAATATGTTTCCCACAAACGATTACCGAGTATGCCAAAACATACACGGAACAAGTGAAGCCTATTGTGTTGACAAAGTACAATGTTCGGCTTACGGTTTAGCTAAACTAAACTAAACTAACTCTTGGGGGCCAGTTATGCAGGTAAATATGCACGAGGCAAAGTCGCAATTATCATCTCTTGGTAAGAAGGCGTGGGAAGGCGAGCGAATTGTCATCGCTCGAGCTGGGGAGCCATATCTTGATTTGTTGCCCCACAAAGAAAAACGAAAATTGCGTAACCCTGGACGCTTTAAGGGTAAAATACATATGAGTGATGATTTTATGGAAACATCGGCTGATATTATCGATTCTTTTTATGGGGAGGAGTAGTGCAACGATTATTATTGGACACCCATGTCTTACTCTGGTGGTTGGCGGATGCCCCTGCCCTTGGCCCCAAAGCCAGAAGACTCATTGCTGATCCTCGGAACGAAGTGTTGGTTAGCGCTGTGACCAGTTGGGAAATATCAATAAAAAAAACAACTGGAAAGCTTGAGGTTCCCGATGATATAGACACCATCGTTGAAGATGAAGGTTTCAGTAAATTACCAATTAATCTGTATCACGGAGAAATTGCCGGGAGACTGCCACTACATCACAAAGATCCGTTCGACAGAATGCTTATAGCTCAAGCTAAAATTATGGAATTGTCACTTGTCACCAACGACAGCAAGATAAAGCTATATGCTGTGAAAACCATAGACCCTTTGATTTGACCGTCATTGCGGCATGGCTTACTTGTTTATGCTCTCCCGATATATGCATTATCGTAAAAAGGAGCAGATTTATTTTTTAACCTCAATTTGCTCAACAAAAAAATCGGACTTCTTGCTCGGCAGTCAGGAGAACAGCATCTCACTATTCTCCTGATTGGATTCTTTGCTCTCACATACTCTGTTGTAACTCCTTCACGACCCTCTCAAAAAATTCAAAGCAGAGCCGGCCCTAAACCAGTCAATCTGCTCCTCATTCAAAGAGTGCTTCAGTATTACCTCTGCGGTAGAGCCATCCTGGTGATTGAATCTGCCGGTAATGGTAGATCCGGGAGAAATGGTCTCTATGCCAAGCAGGTCAATACTGTCAGCTTCCTCTACTTTTTCATAATCGGCAGGATCGGCAAAGGTGAGGGGGAGGACACCCTGTTTCTTTAGGTTTGTTTCGTGGATTCTGGCAAAAGATCGGGTGATTACTGCCTTCCCTCCCATGTGTCGTGGGCTCATGGCGGCGTGTTCGCGGGATGACCCTTCGCCGTAGTTTGCATCTCCTACGGCCACCCAGTTTTCTCCGGCGGCGCTGTAGGCGCGGGCGACTTCATTGTAAGGCCCGTTTTCTCCTGTCAGCTGGTTTTTGCATATGCCGGGTTCGTCAGTGAATGCATTGACTGCACCGCTGAACATATTATCTGAGATATTGTTCAGATGGCCTCTGTAACGCAGCCACGGACCGGCGGGAGAGATGTGGTCTGTGGTACATTTTCCTTTGGCTTTTAAGAGCAGGCGCAGTCCCGTAAAGTCTTTACCGTCCCAGGCTGGGAAGGGAGTGAGGAAGGAGAGGCGTTCGGAGTCTGGCGAGATCTGCACGGTTATGGAAGTGTTATCACTGATGGGTGCCAGAAAACCGGCATCGTCCCGCACCAGATTGTGGACTGGCACCTCATTTACCTTGCCGGGAGCGGTAAGGGTGAATGTGGAACCATCTGCTGCTTGATATTCTGTGGTGAACGGATTTGAGCTGAAGCTTCCGGTCATGGCATAGGCCAGGCAGGTTTCCGGGCTGGCAATAAAGCCGCTGGTTCCTGAGTTGCCATCATTGCGTTTGGGAAAGTTTCGGTTATAGGAAGTGACGATGGAGTTGAGAAAGCCCTCTTCGATGCCTTCCCTGTTCCATTGGCCGATACAGGGACCACATGCATTGGCAAGGACAGTTGCTCCGATGGCTTCCAGTTTCTCCAACTGCCCGTCCCGTTCGATGGTTGCCCGAACCTGTTCGGAACCGGGAGTGACCAGCAGCGGGATCTTTAGTTTTGCTCCTTTGGATTTAATCTGTTCAGCCATGGCGGCTACCCGCCCCATATCTTCATAGGATGAGTTTGTACAGGAACCAATCAGGGCATAGGTGATGTTTTCTGGATGATTCCCCTCTTTTATATATTGGGCCATATTGGCAACGGTTGAGGCACGGTCAGGTGAATGGGGACCCACCAGGTGGGGTTCAAGGGTGGAGAGGTCGATTTCAATGACCTGATCAAAATATTTTTCAGGCTCTGCCTCCACTTCACTGTCTGCCCGCAGCAGGTGTCTGTATTTGTCGGCAATTTCAACAACTTCTTCCCGGTTACATGCCTTTAAGAATGAGGCCATGTGCTGGTCGTAGGGGAAAGTGGAGGTGGTAGCGCCAAGTTCGGCTCCCATATTGCAGATGGTGGCTTTTCCTGTACAGGAGATGGTGTCAGCTCCCGGGCCGAAGTATTCAAAGACACGGTTGGTGCCACCCGAACAGGTAAGCATGCCGAGAATTTTAAGGATGACATCTTTCGGCGCTGTCCATCCCTGCAGCTCTCCACTGAGACGAACGCCCACAAACTTGGGATGTAGGACTTCCCAGGGCAGGCCAACCATCACATCAACGGCATCGGCACCACCGACACCGGAGGCAAAGGCTCCAAGACCGCCGGCGTGGGGGGTGTGAGAATCGGTGCCAAGCATCATCAGGCCTGGGAAACCATACTGTTCGATCACTACCTGGTGAATGATTCCTGCGCCCGGCATCCAGCAGCCGAAGCCATATCGCTGGGAGGCGGATGCGAGAAAGTCATAGACCTCCTTATTTTCAGTGCGCGCAGTGTGCAGGTCACTCTCTGCACCTTTGTGGGCAT
>JAOZKX010000040.1 GCA_029935135.1 Desulfocapsa sp. | reverse complement strand
CATATCCTGTCTCCTGGCTGCGCGAATCCATGAACTCCTTTATTGATATTTTAAAACAGGAGCCAGATGCTGAAGAGCTAAGCCGTATCATTGCAGAGAATTTCACTGTGTATCAGGCTGCCGGTAGAGATGGCTTTCTACCAGGGGAGATGCTCATCACAGGATACTATGAACCACTTCTCCATGGCAGCCTGACGAAAAAAGTACCATTTATCCACCCCCTCTACGCTCCGCCAGACTCTCTTGTGCAGGTCAGAAACCAGCAAAGCGGAAAACGACTCTTTAAGCGCAGGGACGATCAGGGCAATCTGCTTTCATACTGGACGCGTAAAGAAATTGGTGAGCAGAACATTGCTGCAGGCAGTGAACTTGTCTATCTTGACAGTCCCGTCGATGCCTTTATTCTCCATGTTCAGGGTTCCGGAAAGATTCAACTGGAGGACGGAACTGTCCGCTCAATCCATTATGCTGCCGACAATGGACTTGAGTATTTCTCCATTGGCAAACTGTTGGTTGACCAGAACAAACTGAGCCTGGAAGAGGTGAGTATTCCCACCATTCGCGAGTATCTGCGAAATCATCCCGAGGAACAGGAATCTATTCTCAATCACAATATAAAGTTTATCTTTTTTAACTGGGCAGCTGATGGTGAGCCGGTGGGCAGCCTTGGAGAACCACTGACAGCTGGTCGTTCAATAGCCATTGACCCGGATACCCTGCCCAGAGAAACATTTGCATTTCTGGTCACCCGAAAACCTGTCATTGATGCAGCCGGCAAGATAAGCAGCTGGCGGCGAATGCAGCGTTTTGTCCTGCCCCAGGATTCAGGGGCAGCCATTCAGGGAGCCGGAAGAGCCGATCTCTTTTGGGGTAACGGTGAATATGCCAAACAGGCTGCTGGCAATATGAAAGAAAAAGGTGCACTCTATTTCCTGATCAAAAACAACTTCGAAGAGCACAAAGAAAACCCGGCAGAGGAATAAAAATGGGGAACCACTGGCGAGCAAGTTCCAAGGTCTATGATGAGCGCGCAGAAGAGTATGACAGTTGGTTTGAAGAGAGTCTGCTCTTTGATATTGAAAAAGAGGCCATACGATCCCTGCCTGTCTCCGGGCAGCAGCCAGGCCTTGAGATTGGTGTGGGACCGGCTCGATTTGCCCAGGCACTTAGCACAAACATCGGTATAGACCCGGCTTTTGCGCCTCTACAGATAGCAAAAAGCAGGGGAATCAATGTGTGTCAGGCTATCGGTGAAGAGCTGCCCTTTCTGGACCAAAGCTTTGCCGCGATATCACTCTACTTCACCCTCTGTTTTGTGCAGAAACCT
The DNA here is from genome assembly GCA_029935135.1 of Desulfocapsa sp. Taxonomy (GTDB): domain Bacteria; phylum Desulfobacterota; class Desulfobulbia; order Desulfobulbales; family Desulfocapsaceae; genus Desulfocapsa. The sequence continues at coordinate 9,276 of JAOZKX010000040.1, read as the reverse complement.
GCAAAGGTCATTTCTGAAAGCCACCGTGTACTGCAGGATACAGCGCGTCTGACTTTAGGATTTGTGCCAGCCACAAGCCAATGGGGAGCAAATCTGCAGCAGAAAAAAGAAGATGGACATCCTTTTTATGAACACGCCAGTTTTTTGACTATTACCGAGATCGAAACCCTGCTGACAGACCAGCAATTTTCCATTACGGCCTCTGTTTCCTGCCTCTATCAGGCTCCAGGGCAGGTAACAGAGATGGAAGCCCCGCAGCCGGGTATGGATAAGAGTGCCGGTTTTATTGTACTAAGCGCCACAAAGCTTACAACTTGATCATTCAAGAGTAACCCATTATTTCTGGAGGTTTTCATGAAAAAAACACTACTTATGGCAACTGCACTTATCCCAATGCTCTTCCCGATCCAGGGAAATGCTGCTGATTCCTACAAAGTTGTCTTTGAGACCATGGATTGCAGCGGTAATACAGGATTTGCCACTGTGGGGCCGGATGAAATATACAAAGTGGGAAATGGAGACTGCAGCAACCCGGAAGATCCTGGGAAAAAGCTAAAACAACTTCTGATTCATGATGGACAGGGAAGCTATAAGGTATATACCCTTACGCAGCAAGAAGCGAGGAATGTGATGCTTGAGGTGAAAGAATATATGAAATCCAGAAAAGGCGTTCTCGACCGCTCTGGCGCAATCATTATCAGTCACTGAACCGAATTAAATGCAAAAAAAAGGGTGCTGGAAATATTCCAGCACCCTTTTTTCATGTTCTTCAGGCTTTTCTTTAGCGATCCATGGGAAAGACTGACATCCCCTTATTCATACCACTTCCCGATACGGGAGCACAGTAAGAGATTTTTTCTTTGGTTTTGGTAACCTTGATGGTTCCAACCTCAGTCATTTCAGAATCAAGAACTTCACCGGTATCCGGGTCAACCAGTTCATCAACTGCCCCGACTTTAAACTCCCTGCCCACGACCACACCTTCGCGGCTGCCGCGGTTAATGATAATTTTATCACACTTTACCATCACAACAGATCCTTCCCAAGGGATACTATCCAGCTGTTTGATAAGAAATAGGACGGCCTGACCAACTGCATCCTCCAGGGCCTTACCCACATTATCCTTTTCTGAGCCACCAAAGTTTCCGCCCAATCCGCCTAAACCACCGCCATGATATCCCACCGTGAATCCTCTTTTACCAGAAACACCAACCACATCAGTGGAAGCCTTAACCTGGCCTGTTTCCGAATCAACAAGATAAACAGTAACATTCATCTCAGCCTTGCCAGCAGAACCACCAATACTGAAGCCCTGAAAACTCAGCCCCCCACCGCCACTTCCGGTATCATCCTGTACATGGGTAATGGAGCCACGAACAAGGAGCTGAGCTGGGGTCATTCTGCCAATTTTTGCGGTCTTCTTCCCCTGTGCTGTACGACCTGATGCGGCAAAATCCTGCTCTTTCATGGCAGCCTTTCGCATTTCATCATCACCAAGCACAATAAACCACCCGGACTCATAGAGAAGATTCGTCATAACAGTCTGCATGCCATCACCAACACTCCAGCGACCACGCCAGCCAGCTTCATTCTTGAACTTTGTCACGGTGATAGAATACCTGAGGTTCCCTTCAGGGGGCGCAGGGATTACATTCTCAGCTGCTGCCGAACTCACCTGCAAAAGCATCACCATCACCAGACACAAACACAAAAAACTTACTCGTTTCATAATTCTTCTCCTTGTTAGGATCTATAACAACAAGCATTTAAGCCATTTACAATTCTCTATAGAGGATATCGTAGAACTGTCCTAAAAGTCAAATTGATTGCACAAAAAAGGGAACTGAGAGAAGCATCTGCTATGATATCAGTAGAGCTTTGCAAAGCGCTCCCAGAAATCGGGAAACGATTTAGCAACACACTCTTCGCCGGTGATCTGCACTCCAGACACCTTCAGGCCTGCCACAGCGAAACTCATGGCCATGCGATGATCTTTATAGGTTTCAATGGATGCTCCATGCAGACCATTTCCACCATCCCCGTGAATCACCATAAAATCCTCACCCTCCTCCACCTTTGCTCCCATCTTGGCAAGCTCTGTCAGGGTTGCTGTTAACCGGTCACATTCTTTAATACGCAGATGGGCAATATTCTCAATAACAGTTTTTCCCCTGGCAAAGGCGGCCACCACTGCAAGCGTTGGCACAACATCCGGCATATCCCCCATATCGACACTGATTCCATTAAGAGTATCACGACCTTGTAAGGTGATCCCATTACCATCACGGGACACCTCACAACCCATTCTGGCAAGGAGAGGAACCAGTCCGGCATCGCCCTGCAGAGACGGTACAGGGACATTGGCAACCGTTACTCTTCCTCCTGTAATGGCTGCGGCAGCCCAGAAATATGAAGCATTGGAGGCATCCCCCTCAATCTGATAGACCATGGGCTTATATGTTCCCTGGGGGATAGAAAAGGAGGTGAACTCCTCATTACAATCAACATACACCCCAAAATCAGACATGACAGAAAGGGTCATGGCAACATAGGGTTTCGACAGTACCTCACCCCTCACCTCAAGGGTAGTCGGGGCTGCGGCATAGGGGGCAACCAGAAGTAAAGAGGAAAGATACTGACTGGACTTTCCTTCAGGGAGTACGGTGGCACCTCCTGCCAATCCCTTGCTCTTTAACAGAAGAGGAGGGCATCCTGTCCCCTGAATCGAACGAATGTCAGCACCCCATCCTTGCAGAGCTTCCATAAGCGGGCCAATGGGACGTTCATGCATCCGCTCTTCCCCATTGATACGAAATTCTCCCTCTCCAAGAGCTGCAACAGAGGTGAGAAATCGGGTAGCAGTCCCATTATTGCCTAGAAATATCTCCTTTTCAGGAGTAGCTATCACACCACCATTACCATTCACCGCCCAGGTATCTGCACCTCGCTCCACCTGGATACCCATCTGGGCAAGGGCCTGAGAGGTATAGCTGGTATCTTCACTGGCAAGGGGGCCAACCAAAGTACTGGAACCATCTGCAAGGGCTGCTGCGATAAGAGCTCGCTGGGTGAGACTTTTGGAACCTGGTACTGTCACTGTGGCATCAACCGTTGATACTGTTTTAATTTCTTTCATAATATACAATTCAATTTTCTTTTTTTTTCTTAGCCAGTGCAGTCTGCAAGGCCTTACGCATAACTGCCACCGGAGCTGGCATTCCTGTCCAGATTTCAAACTGGGAAACACCCTGGTAAAGGAGCATTTCCAGACCATTGACAACAGCACAGCCTGACTCTTCGGCTTCCCGTAACAGACGCGTCTGCAATGGTGCATAGACAATATCCATCACCACCTGAAAGCGCGACAGAAGAGTCACCGGAACGGGACTTTTTTCGGTATTGGGCTGCATCCCCACCGATGTTGCATTGATCAGAATCGTTCCGGAGAGCTTGTCTGTTTCCGACAGAGAAACCCATAAACAGTTCAGTTCATCGGCCAAAGCCCGTCCACGCGACTCGGTACGGCTGCAGAGTACAAGCTCGGCTCCGCGCTCCAACAATCCAAAACCTATGGCCCTGGCAGAACCTCCTGCCCCGAGCAGGACTGCTTTTGCCCCTGCAAGATCCGTTTTTTCTTCCAAGGCACGCATGGCTCCAAGCCAGTCGGTATTTGAACCAACGAGTTTTCCATCTTGCAGCTGAATAGTATTCACGGCCCCAATACGCCTGGCAACAGGGTCAATCTCATCCAGGAGCGTCATCACCCCTTCCTTATGAGGGATGGTGACACTTGCCCCCATAATTCCGAGACCACGAATACCTGTGACGGCTGAGGTAACATCTTTTGCAGGAAACGGGAGGTAAACCCCGTTAATACCACAAGCAACAAGGGCAGCATTATGCATGGCAGGACTCAATGAATGGCTTACCGGGTTGCCAATTATTCCATATAAAACGGTTGTTCCATTAATCTGCATATAGTTACCCAAAAAACCTATGACTGTTCATTCATTAAAGAATAGATATCCCGCAATCGAGCAACGGACAACTGACCAGGTGCGGTGGCTTCACCACTGTTTACAGCACAGTATGTCATGTAGCCACCAAGATCTGTTGTCGCCACACGACTAATCACACCCGGCCGCCCCATACAAAAGGCTATCAGAGGAAAGCCAAGTTCCTCTGCCACTTCCAGAAGCTGGAGAACTCGTAACACATCCTGGTGAGAATGGGCTGTGGTGATAATCTTGCCAATATCAGCGCCCTTATCCTGCATCATTGCCATTCTTCCCACAAGTTCCTGCCGCGTTGGAGTATTCTCAAAATTATGCCAGGAAATAATCAATCTGCTTTCTGTTTTTTCCAGTGCCTGCACCATTTGTCTGTGAGATTCATCCGGCGCAAGCAGCTCAAGATCCACATAAGCAGCACCTTCACGGACTGCTTCAAGGAGTGCGGCAAGACGCTGCTCTTCATCACCGTTAAAATTACCACCTTCCCATTGGGGTCGATTGGTAAAAAGAAGGGGAGTGGAGAGTGCATTCATAAATGGAGAGACCGCCGGCGTTGTCAGACAGTCCAGACGAATCTCCAGCACATCAGCAACACTTGCCATAGAATCTGCTGCTGCAAGAGCATCGTCAAGACTGCTGCGGCCAATAGAAACACAGATTCGGGAATGAATAGTCATATCATTAATTTTTGTTTTTATTTTTTTCAGCAATTCGTACAGCCCAGGCAACAAGAAGAGAGACGAGAGTCAAGTCATCGACAAGCCCCAATACTCCAAGCCAATCGGGAATTAAATCAAATGGAGAGATCAAATACACAATGGCAAAAGCAAGAATAGCCTTTGCCTTCCATGGTGTATCCCGGCTGAAAAGAAGTCTTCCCCAGGATTGAATACGCTGCCATAAATGCATCTGGGATGAAGGATCAGGGGACTGCATAGGATGCGTTATGAAAGAACAAGTCCGCCAATCAACTCCCGTACGGATAACAGTTTTTCGTCAATAACATATTGAGTAAGCCCTTCCACGGCCTCTTCACTGGCCCTTGGATTGACAAAATTTGCAGTACCCAGCTGAACCGCGGTAGCACCGGCAAGGAGGAATTCAATCACATCCTCTGTGGTTTCAATGCCGCCAATACCAATAACGGGAATAGATACAGCCTGGGCCACCAGATTGACCATACGAATGGCAACTGGTTTAATTGCAGGCCCGGAAAGGCCTCCAAAAACATTGGCCAGCACAGGACGCCGAGTACGATGATCTATTGCCATGCCAATAAGGGTGTTAATAAGGGACACAGCATCCGCGCCGCCATCCTCAACAGCACGACCAATCTCAGTAATATCTGTAACATTTGGAGACAGTTTAACAAAAACAGGGACAGAGATGTTCTCTTTCACAGCCTTTGTCACAGCCTCAGCCATCTTAGGAACCGACCCAAAGGCCACTCCACCTTTTTTCACATTGGGACAGGAAATATTGACTTCGATGGCGGCAATGCCTTCGACATCAGCCAGCCGTTTGGTAATTTCACTGTACTCCTGCACAGTGTCACCAAGGATATTCACTACCACCGGGACATTTATGGCCTGCAAAGCTGGTATTTTTTCACTGATAAAGCGTTCCACCCCGACATTTTCAAGACCAATGGCATTGAGCATACCACAAGGGGTTTCTACTATTCGAGGAGGTGGATTACCAGAGCGGGGGAAAAGAGAGATCCCTTTTACTACCACCGCACCAAGACGGTGGATATTCATATAGGGAACAAATTCCTGACCGTAGCCGAATGTTCCGGAAGCTGTCATAATTGGATTTTTCAGCTTCAAGTCCCCGAGACTCACACGAAGATCGGCAACAGAGGCTGAGGAGTTTAGTGCTTTAGGACTCATTTTCCGATTCCCCATTCCTTACGATACATTGCTCTAGCAACATAGTCAGAACTCTGAAATTTACAGCTTCCCTGATTAGATTTCCCATACGATCTCCTCGGCATCAAAAACAGGGCCATCTGAGCAGGCATGCACATAACCACCTGAAGCAGCAGGAACAATACAACCAAGACAGGCGCCCATACCACAGGCCATGGCCGTTTCCACTGAGACCTGACAGCTGTACTCCATCTTTTTGCAATAAAGATGCACCGCAGCCATCATCATTTTAGGGCCACAAACATAGGTCATACAATCAGGTCCAGGATCGATGGTTTTAAAAACATCCGTAACAAGTCCATGATGGCCAAGTGAACCATCGTCTGTTGCCGCATGAACCTTCAGATCCAGCTGTTCAAAATCCGTTAGCAGAGGTAAGAGTTCCGCACGGGTTCTGGCACCAAGAATAACAATCGGATCCACTTTCAACCCTTTCTGGCGGATTCGTTTGCCAAGAAAAAGCAAAGGGGCAATTCCCATCCCCCCGCCAATAAGACAGGAAGTTTTTTCCATATCTATCTTAAATCCCTGCCCCAGAGGACCAAGAACAGAAATATATTCCCCTTCCCGACAGTGGGCAAGATATCGTGTACCCCGGCCAACGACTTTAAAAAGAATCTGGATATGTCCTGCATTACTGGTTTGAGAGATTGAAAACGGACGGCGCAACAGGGGATCACTGGAATTCCCCATCCGAATCATAACAAACTGGCCTGGAAGAGCACTCATGGCAATTTCAGGAGCATCTATTGTAATTCGAATCACATCATCGGTTAACCGTTCAATACGGACAATTTCTGTTTTTTCCTGGATTTGCGACATGGTTAGATATATATAAAGGAATAATAAAAAAAAAAGATTTATAAAATATTATTTGAATTCAATGGATATTACAACCTTTTCAACCATAACGGCGTTTCTTTTTGGATCAATTGTCGGGAGTTTTTTAAATGTTGTCATCCTGCGCCTGCCAAAAGAAGATGCCTCCATTGTTTTTCCAGCCTCGCATTGCCCGGTCTGCCTGAAGAATCTGCACTGGTATGAAAACATCCCCATACTCTCTTATCTCTTTTTAAGAGGGCAATGTGGTCATTGTCATACAAAGATATCTTTTCAATATCCCCTGGTCGAACTGTGTATGGCATTCCTTTCTGCAGCCCTTGTTTACCAATACGGGCTCACCATACCAACTGCAGGATACTTCATCTTCTCTGCGGCACTGCTGGTTATCATCTGGATAGACATTTATCACCAAATCATACCAGATGTTATTTCACTTCCCGGTATACTGCTGGGTTTTCTCTTTTCCTTTATCAACCCACTGGTCTTGTGGAGCGATTCTTTAATCGGCATCCTTGCAGGGGGAGGTATTCTCTATTCAATAGCTCTGCTCTATCTCTTATGGCGCAAGATTGATGGAATGGGAGGCGGCGACATAAAATTACTGGCAATGATTGGAGCATTTCTGGGCTGGCAAGCCCTGCCTTTTGTTATCTTTGCAAGCTCTGTAAGCGGCACAATTATCGGACTACTGGCCATGATTAAACAGAAAAAAGGAGGACAAACCCGCATTCCCTTTGGACCATTCCTCTCTCTTACCGCTCTTGCCTGGATTTTCTTCCAGGAGCAAATTCTTTTTGTGTATCAGCTATACCTTTCCCTTTCATTTCCCGGATAACAGTATTTAACTCTCCATCGTCTGTACGGGTGTATCAAACTGCAGTTCAGCAAAAGATTTACCAGCCACGATATCTCTGCCAAGAGTTTTGCCAAGTTCACAGGCAGTTTCCCCCTGCTTTCTACTGTGACCATATTTGGGATAAACTTTACGAAACCACCCCTTTCCACGCTCCGGCATTTTACCGGCAAGTTTCAGAAAAACACCTATGGTGTTCCATGGTTCGTTATTGGGATGCGTAAAAACAATGGGCGCGCAGACACATTTTGTGCCACATTTCTTCAACAGAGAGCGCAGTCCCCAAAAATGGACCCGCCAATATCCACGGCAGGAAATAAGCGGCAGGACAGTCTGATCCTTGAAAATTTTCTCTCCGTCACGATCAAGAAGAGAAAGAATTACTCCAGAAGGGTTATAGGACCATGTTGGGCCTGCCAGGATAATAAGATCCCACTGGCCAAAAACCTGGGGAGCAACGGGTTTGACGGGATAGCGTTTCCTAAAAAAAGTTTGAAACATCATCAGCACAGTGGCTGGTACTGATCCAATGGGAAAGCGTAAATCATCCACTGGGTACAATCGTTCCCATGTTATCTCTAACTCACTCTCCTCCATACCGGAAACCAGTTTTTTCATCAGGTTTCTTGTCTGATGACTGTAAGAATATGAAAGTATAAGTACCTGTTTTTTGGACACGATCCAAACCTCTATCTTCTAATTTCTTCCATCTGATGATTAGTGCCTTAGTCCTGTGAAGCTGTAATTTAACACAAGAAATTCTGGAATATCCTTAAACTCAAATATCGAACAAGCACCAGATAGCGAACCCAGTGAGACCTTCGAGGCACTTATGCCGGCCTACCTCTCATCACCGGTGTTAGTGCCTTAATCCTGCGATGCTGTAATAAAAAGCAGGTAAGCCGGCACGATACTTCGAGGGAATTCTTATACTGAGCACCGGCGAATATTTCGCAACCTGTATAAAGATACTATACTGTAGAAAAGGGCAAAAAAAAAGCCCCCGATTACTCGGGGGCTCAAAAAAACAGATGAAGCAGCTCAGATAACTATCCTTCTACTTCATGTTCAACTCCAATGGCGATTTTGTAAAGCAGGGTAACTACCATAAAGCCAGTCGCCCATACACCAATGGTTATCCCAAGCTCATTAACAGTGGGAACATATTCTGTAATCTCGTGCAGACCATTTGGTACAAAGCCAGCAAGTACAAAGCCAACGCCCTTATCCAGCCAGAAGGCAAAAAATAATGCAGCACATCCCATACCCAGAACAAAATCATTCTCTTTAGCAGCTTTGGTAGAAAGGGTTGCAATGGCACCAAAGGCGAGTATTACAAAGGCCCACATAAATGGAACCAGATTATTGTACACATGACCGTGATGCTCAAGACCAAAGAACAGATATTCAAGCGCATGCTTATGACCTGGAATGTTGGAGTAGTATCCAACAAAAAATTCAAGGCCGACAAAGAACATATTCAGTAATGCGGCATAAATAATAATGGTAATAAGTTTATTCATTGCCTTTCTTCCGGCATCAAAATTTGCAACACGTTTTAAAACCAGACAGGCAATAATAATAAGGGCTGGTCCTGCAGCAAATGCTGATGCAAGAAAGCGCGGTGCAATAATGG
>JAOZKX010000039.1 GCA_029935135.1 Desulfocapsa sp. | reverse complement strand
CCCGCAGAACTTTTTTCTGCATGCCACTGGGCAGCTCACCAACTACATCACGAAACAGGGTTCCCTTGTTTGCATACTGAATCACGCCTCTACTTTTTTTATCTGCTCCGGTAAAGGCACCTTTTTCATGCCCAAACAGTGTACTTTCTATCAGATTGTCAGGAAGAGCAGCACAATCCACCACCACCAGACGATTTTTTGCTCGTGCTGAGTTATCATGAATCGCCCGGGTAAAGACCTCTTTTCCTGTACCCGTCTCACCTAAAAGTAAAACATTTACATCGCTGGAGGCAGCCTGAGCCAGGTCATCGAGGCATTGCTGCATGGGCTCAGAGTCACCAATGATATGCTTTCTGTTCAAAACAATACGGGGAGGATTGGCGCGCTTTTTTTCTTCGCGAAACTGCAGAGCGCGAGTCAGATGCAGAGGCAGCTCACGAATAACATTTGGTTTTTCGATATAGCTCCAGGCTCCGCCCTGAATTGCTTTTTCCACACCATCCAAAGCACCATGACCGGTGACAATAATCACCTCTGGCTGTGAACGACTCTTGATAAAACGGGGAAGAAAATCCAGGCCATTACCATCTGGCATTTGTACATCAAGCAGCACGATATCCCAGGATCCTGACTCAGCAGCATCGAGTCCAAGGGCAAGTGTATTGAGTGATTCTGCCTCATATCCCTTTCGTCCCAACTGATCCACGAGCATGGAACAGAGAACAGGGTCATCATCAACAACCAGAATTCGAGCCATCAGCCAGCACCTCCCTTACCGTTGCCATAAGTTGTTCCTTGCTTACAGGCTTATACAGGATAGATTCCGAGCCGTTACAGATATTCTCCGACTCATCCACATCATACGCCCCCGTACAGAAAATAATCGGCAGTTCAGGCCGTTGTTCTAGAAGTTCATCCGCAAGCTCCCTGCCTCCCATCCCGGGCATACTGATATCAGTCAACAAGAGGTCAAAGGTTTCTGGATGAGCAGAGAAAGCGGACAGCGCCTCCTTGCCATCAGTAAAAGAAGAAACCCGATAGCCCAAACCAGAAAGCATCCGATCTATCAATTTCAGCAGATTTTCCTCATCATCCACCAGCAAAATAATATGCTTTCCTGCCCTCCCGCTCCCCCCCGCTTCTGTCGCATCTTTTTTTAACGACTTTACATCCTGTTGTACCGGTAAGAGTACAGTGAACATCGCTCCTTTCCCCTTGCTGCTTTCAACAAAGATCGATCCCTTATGATTCTGCACGATGCCCTGGGCTACAGAAAGCCCCAGCCCGGTACCTTCGCCCACCGTCTGACTTGTATAAAAAGGATCAAACAGTTGGGACAAACGCTCTTCGTCCATGCCAACACCACTATCAGTAACTGTAATTTCCTGATACTCCCCGGCAGGCAGGGAGGGAAAGCCGTTACTCTGAATGGTTTCCAGTTTTTTTTGCTGTAAACCAATCCGTATCACACCGCTTCGTTCATACATTGCCCGCTTTGCATTATTGCAAAGATTCATCAGGACCTGATGAATCTGGGAAGGATCGACAGTCACCGAAGGACACTCATCGTCAACATCAAGGACAATTTCAACCTCTGCTGGCATTGAGGAACGCAGCATCCTGCCCATTTCCTTCACCAGAAAACTCAGCTGTACCGGTACCAGTTCCTGCTTCTGCCGCCTGGAAAAGAGTAAAATCTGACGCACCAGGTCTGCCGCCCGCTCACCGGACTGCAGCACCTTTTCCAGATCTTGATAGGCCTGATTTTCAGTAGAGATGCCTTCCATTGCCATCTGCGTATAGCCCATCATAGCCCCCAGGATATTATTAAAATCATGGGCAATGCCACTTGCCAGAGTTCCCACTGCCGACATCTTCACTGCCTGCTGCAACTGATCTTCAAGTTCCTTTTTCCGGGTCACATCGATGGCGCTCACCACCATGGAAACAGGCTGTCCTTTGCTGTCCTCTTTTATAAAACCGAGCATAAGCATGGGGAATTCTGTCCCATCCCTGTGCACATGCCCAACTTCCAGGGGACCAACTGTCCCAGTGTGCTTAAACTCTTCAACAATTGTGACGACTTCCGCCATCTGTCTTTTGCTATGCAACACAGAGATGTGACGACCAATCAGCTCGTCTGCTTCATAGCCATGCACATGGGCAAAATAATCATTTACATATTCCAGTATTCCATCAAGGCTGGCAATTGCATTGCCATAATTGGCTTTACCAAAAAATGTTTTGAACTGGGGGATTTTCTCTCTTCTCATAATCGTCATATCTCAATGAAGCACTGGATCCTCAGCAGCAAGTACTTTCCGGATCGCCTTTCCAATCTCCTGCATGGAAAAGGGTTTCTGGATAAAATGTCTCTCCTCATCCAGGACATTTCGCTGTTGAATCACATGAGAAGTATAGCCTGACATAAACAATTGTTTCATCTGAGGAAACTGGGGGCTCAACTGATTGCTCAATTCCAACCCATTCATTCCCGGCATCACAATATCAGTCAATAACAGATCGATACTCCCCTTATATGATCGCACCACTCCCATCGCTTCATCCGGCGTGGATGCCATCAGCACATTATAGCCCATAAATTCCAGCATTTTCACAACCATATTCATCAGCAGCAGTTCATCTTCCACCAGAAGAATTGTTTCTTTACCACCGGATACAGAGTCAGTGAGGTCTATCTCCTCTTTCTCACTGTCACCAAAATAGCGGGGAAGATATATCTTAAAGGTTGTCCCGGTTTCTGGTTCACTGTACACATAAATAAACCCCTCATTCTGTTTCACAATGCCGTACACTGTGGCAAGACCCAGGCCCGTGCCCTGTCCTATCTCTTTAGTAGTGAAAAAAGGGTCGAAAATTTTCCCGACAACTTCTGGCTCCATGCCGCTACCACTGTCACTTACAGCAATCATCACATAGGATCCTGGAGTTGCCTCCATTTTATTGTCACAGTAGGATTGATCCAGAACAACATTCTCCGTTTCAATGGCCATCTGTCCTTCTCCTTCAATGGCATCACGACCATTGACACAGAGGTTTACCAGAATCTGATCCACCTGACCAGGATCTACCTTTACATTCCACAAATTAAGACCGGGTTTCCAGGCCAGATCAATATTTTCTCCTATCAGGCGATGTACCATCTTCAACATGGCAGACACCGTTTCATTCAGGTTGAGAATCCTTGGGCTAACAGTCTGTTTACGGGCAAAGGCAAGCAATTGCCGGGTAAGGTCAGCGGAACGCCGGGCAGCGCTTTCTATGCCTCGCAGATCTTCACACAGCGGATCTGATGCATCCAGTTCTTCCAGGGCCAGTTCAGTGTGACCCAGAATAACACCCAGCATATTGTTAAAATCATGGGCCACCCCGCCTGCAAGCAGTCCGATAGATTCCATTTTTTGGGCCTGACGATACTGCTCTTCAAGTTTTACCTCAGCGGTAATGTTTTTGGAAAAAACAACTATTTCAGTCACCTTTCCACCTTCAATGATGGGATAGCCAATATTTGAAAAACACTTCCCGCCAAAGCTATCTTTAACATGGACGACTGTCTTTGACTCAACGACTTCCTGCAGTGCGATTTTTCTGTCTGCCCCTACATCTTTTGGAAAGAAATCATACATGGGCCTCCCCAGGACCTCCTCTGCGGTGAGCCCATGACGCCTGCTAAAGGCAGCATTCACCTGGAGAAAAATACCATTAACATCACAAAGAAATGCCACATCCGGACTGGCATTGAGAATTGCCGTTAATCTGTCCTCACTCTCACGCTGTTTTCGTTCAACTTCTTTCACTGCAGTAATATCCTGAACTGTACCCACCGAACGAATTGCGTCTCCAGCCTGATTATAAAAAGTTTGACAACACTCCTGAACAACTTTTTCTGTCCTGTCTTTTAACAATAAACGATAGGTAATTTTATACGCCTCTTTGTCTTTCAGAGATCGCTGATATGAATTTTTGACAGTCTCCCTGTCGTCGGGATGGACATTACTCAAGAATCCCTCAAAAGTGGCAATAAATTGCTGCGGCTGCAAACCAAACAGCTTATACACCTCATCAGACCAGTACAGGTGATTGCAAACAATATCCAGTTCCCAGTTTCCTATCTTGGCCTGCTGCTGGGCCTCGTTCAGGCGTCCTTCACTCCTGCGCAAATCATCCTGTTGCTGCCAGATAAATCGATCTGTTTTTTTGAGAAGTTCCCGGTAAAAAAAGAGGACAATGCAAATAAGGAAAAAGGCTGCAGCAGCTGTTAGGAGAAAAAGTCTAAAGAAAGCTGCCTTGCTGGCAGTGATATCCTGAAAGATAAACAGATCGCCAAGCTCGACTCCCGTCACATCATGCAGGGGAAAGGCAAAAAGGCGCCACAACTGTTTATCTTCCCGGAACTCACCGAGCAGGGTACCTGTTCTATGAGCATTGGCACCATGCAGATAAGGTAAAAAATCAGCAGGAACCTGTGAAAAAGTGGTACAGGTCACCACCTCCACTTTATAGTGCTCCCAGTCACTATTCTTGCCAAGCATTCTTCGCCCGACCTCCCAGAGTTCTTTCTGTAAGAAATCTTTGTGCACGGTAATAAGTAACTCCACCCCAAGCCTTTTTTGCAGATTCAGCAGCAGGCTCTCCACCTCCTGTCCCAGTTCCAGATAGCCAAGAAGAGTATCACCGTCATACACAGGTTGCACAACCCGTAGTGTAAAAGTACCCAAAGGGCCGAGTTCTATGCCACTACTCGTCTTGCCCGTTCGTTCTGCCTCAAACATTGTGAAACGATTGATGGTGTCCCCATGTTTTTCAGGGGCATGCAAGCGGAGGAGATTGACACGGCTGGAGTTATGAAAATATAAATGGGTGATGGAATAGTTTTCCCTGAGGTTCTGAAAAATCGGGGAAAAGTCAGCAAGTAACTGTTCCCGATCTCCAACAGCCAAGGCACGGTGCAACTTATTATTTTGCAAGAGAACATTCTGCAGGGACATAAGCATTTTCGTTTGCCGCTGCTCTATCATCTTACGACTGTGTTCAATGTCAGCAACAAAGAAATCACTAAATTCCTTGTCGTTTTTCTGTTGCAGAATGAGGAGAGCTGCAGAGAAGCCACCAACCAGAAGCAACAATACACAAAGCAACGGAATCACCAGACGACGCTGGACGGGATTTTTAATCTTTTCTATACTCACAGTAATCATTGCACCTCTTTGCAAGCGTATTGGTAAGTCTAGAATTAGCCTATCAAAGACCAGTAAAAAAATGAAATCATTTTTCAAGTGCTTCCAGCATCACTTCAAGTTATACTGGTAACTGTCCTTGTGCCCTTTATCCCTTTAGCACCATTGGAGACCCTATCAGTGATTCGTGTTGGCATTCTCTCAGACACCCATCTTAACGCTCCCCTTCCGTTATTTGCCACACAGGCCAGAAAAGTATTCCAGGACTGCTCTGTTATTCTTCATGCCGGCGATCTGAGCGATATCTCTGTGCTTGATGTCTTTCAGGATCATGAACTGCATGCAGTACATGGAAATATGTGTTCATTTGCAACCCAACAGCAGCTGCCCACAGATAAAGTGATAAAACTGGGCGGCTATTCCATTGGCCTCTGCCATGGGGCAGGAGGTTCCAGACATACCATTGAAGAACGGATGTGGGATCTGTTCCCCACTGCGGACTGTATTGTTTATGGGCATACCCATATTCCTGTCTGCCACACATTTGCCAAAACGCTTTTTGTAAATCCAGGCTCCTTTACCGGTACTGGAAGATATGGCTCCCCTGGTACCTATGCAATCCTGTCAATTGACTCAAATGGTATATCTGGAAGCCTGCACCAACTGGAAGAAATATAATTATGAAAACACTATGGGCTCCCTGGCGTATGGAACATGTACAGGGAAGGGCAGTAAAAGTTACGGGATGTCTTTTTGAACCTCCCGGCACGGCTTCGTTTGACAAAGAATCTCTTCTCCTCCACAGAGACCAGGAGACTGTCGTCCTGCTTAACCGTTTTCCTTACACAAACGCTCATCTTCTTGTGGCCCCGCTACGACACATTGCCTCGATCACAGATCTTTCAGCAAAAGAGGGCGCTTCCCTGATGTCCATGCTTTCCACTGCCACCGCAATAGTAAAGCAAGAGCTAAAACCGGATGGTTTCAATGTCGGCTGTAACCTTGGGGAAACTGCGGGTGCCGGGATTGCTGACCATCTTCATTTTCACATCGTTCCCCGTTGGAATGGAGACCATAACTTTATGACAGTGCTCTCTGAGGTACGGGCCATTCCGGAACACCTGCTTGCAACATTTGACAGACTCCTCCCTCTGTTTCAACAACTTTCCTGCAGAAAAGAAGAGGGTAAATAATGGCACAGGTCGCAAAAATCACCCCCATGCTTCAGCAATATATGGAGATTAAAGGGCAGCATGAGAACACCATTCTTTTTTACCGAATGGGTGACTTCTACGAGATGTTTTTTGAGGATGCTGTCAAGGCTTCTAAAATACTTGGTATCACTCTGACCGCCAGGAACAGCAAGAACGAAGCAAACAAAGTCCCCATGTGCGGTGTTCCCTATCATGCTGCTGCTGGATATCTGGCCAAGCTTATTAAAGCAGGGCAGCGGGTTGCCATTTGTGAACAGACTGAGGAGCCAAGCCAGGCAAAGGGAATTGTGCGTCGTGAGGTGGTCCGTGTAATCTCTCCCGGTGTGGTTACTGATGATCAGATTCTGGACGATAAAGACAACCTGTTTGTGGCTGCTCTTTCCTGCTTGGGAAAAAAAGGTGTCTCTCTCTACGGCCTCAGCTTTCTCGATCTCTCCACCGGGTCATTTCTCGTTGGTGAATTCCCGGATGAAGCCGGTCAGGCAGAGGGGGTCCTCGACCAGCTTACGCGTATGACCCCTGCGGAACTGCTCATTAACGAGGAAGATACGGAAACACTGGCTCAGCTGCTCGATACCGCAGAAACGCTACTCCCTGGACTCTGTATTACTGAGCGACCGGCAGCCCTTTTTCACTTTTCAGCCAGCAAAGAATTGCTCACCGAACACTTCCAGGTTACGAACCTTGCCGGATTTGGCTGCAGTGCCTTTAGACAGGGAGTCATTGCCGCAGGTGTTCTCCTTGACTATATCCAGGAGACGCAAAAAACAAATATTGAGCATATTGAACGCCTCAGCCCCATTGACCTGGCCCTTATCCTGCAGATTGATGATTCATCAAGAAGAAATCTGGAACTCACCCAAACCATTATCGGCTCCAAACGAGAAGGGTCACTGCTCTCCGTCCTTGATCAAACGAACACACCCATGGGTGCAAGACTCCTTAAACAGGAGATTCTTTTTCCCCTCCAGGATGTTGAGCGCATTAATGCCAGACTTTTAGCAGTCAAGTTTCTCCACTCTCACACCAGGATACGCAATAGCTTTAGGGAACAGCTGGCGGCAGTCTATGATGTGGAACGATTAAACAGTCGTATGGTGCTCGGTAATGGCAATGGCAGGGATATGCTGGCCCTCAAACTCTCACTGGCCAAACTCCCCGACCTCAAAGAACTGCTCCTTGAATGTGAGACACCGCGAATTAAAACCATCGGCGAGTCTCTTGATACCCTTGCTGAACTGTACCAACTGATAGAAGTCGCCATCCATGACGAGGCACCCATAACACTTCGTGACGGACGATTGATCAAAGAGGGATACAATGCAGAACTTGACGAACTTGTTCACATTCAGCGGGATGGCAAACAACTGATTCTGGAGCTGGAGGCAAAAGAACGGACAGCATCCGGAATCGCGAAGTTAAAAGTTGGGTTCAACAAGGTTTTTGGATATTTTATTGAAGTGAGTAAGCTCCACTCAGACAAAGTCCCGGAATCCTATATCCGCAAACAGACTCTCGTCAATGCAGAACGATTTATTACTCCCGAACTGAAGGAATTTGAGAGCAAGGTTCTTGGGGCCCAGGAACGAAGGCTTGAACTGGAATATCAGCTTTTTACTGACATTCGCAAAAGACTGGCAGCAGAGAGTTCCCGTCTCCTGAAAAGTGCTAAGCTCCTGGCTCAGATCGACTTTCTTGTCTGTCTCTCCGAAGTTGCCCATCTCTATCATTATCGCAAACCAGAGGTCAATGACGGTGAAGCGATCAATATCGTCGAGGGTCGCCATCCTGTTATCGAACGCTCCCTGCCAGGCGGAAAATTTGTTCCAAACGATGTTCACCTCAACCAATCCACTGATGAAGTGCTTATTATCACCGGTCCCAATATGGCCGGGAAATCCACCATCCTGCGCCAGACAGCACTGATAGTATTAATGGCCCAGATGGGTTCCTTTGTCCCGGCAGAATCCGCCAGCATTGGCGTTGTCGACAGGATATTTACCCGTGTTGGTGCTATGGATGATTTGCGCCGTGGACAATCGACCTTTATGGTGGAGATGAATGAGACTGCCAATATCCTAAATAATGCCACCGATAAAAGTCTTGTTATCCTCGATGAAATTGGTCGCGGGACCTCAACCTTTGATGGATTGTCCATTGCCTGGGCAGTTGCAGAAGACCTGGTACAGAAAAACAACAAAGGGGTAAAAACGCTTTTTGCAACCCACTATCACGAACTCACAGAACTTGCCCTCACAGAAGAGCGGGTTCGCAACTACTCCATTGCAGTACGGGAATGGAATGAGACAATCATCTTTCTCCATAAGCTTGTAAAAGGTGGCACCAACCGCTCGTACGGTATTCAGGTCGCTGCCCTGGCAGGAGTCCCGGATCGAGTTGTCAAACGCGCCGGTGAAATACTGCACAATATCGAACGAGGCGAGTTCAACCACAATGGTATGCCAACCATTGCCAAGAAGCGAACTCCCCCAAAAACCAAACGGAAGAAACACCCCAACCAGCTCTCTCTCTTTCCGGTTCCTGAAGATGATCCAGTCCGGATTCACTTAAAAGAAATTGATGCAAACGATCTCACTCCCCGGCAGGCACTTGATGTCATCTATGATCTTCTAAAACTGCTTTAACAACCCTGTACCAAGAGTTAATTGAATGAAATAGTATCCAGTTCAGTACAGGACATTCCATTATGTGAACATTGCAAAATCATTACACCCTTTTCTTTTGCCATATCAGCAACTTTTATGTATATTTTATCAACAATTAACCTCTTGTTCCTTTCTCAACCGGATACCATGTAGAAAATATGCGCCGTTTTCTTTACATCTGCTTTTTTTCTTGTTTTGTTGTCAGCTTTTTTTGCAACATTCTTCCTGCTGCTGCAGAGAATGTGATGATCGACAATCATGTTTCCTCTAAAAAGCTCTATCAACAAGCAAAATTCTATTACAATCAGCTGCAAACCAGTGGAAACCTTGGAAAGTCTCGTGATAACTGGCTGAAAGGCGTTGCTAATTTCCGCAAGATTTATCTGGCCGGTCCAAAATCAGAATATGCTGCCCCAAGCCTCTATATGCTTGGGAAAATGTATCTGAAAATGTACGACCATTTTGATAACGAGGTGGACCTGCAGGAATCCATTTCCTACTACCGTGATGTATCTGCACTTTTCCCAGACAACCGCCTGGCCGATGACTCCCTCTATGCCGTTGGCAATATCTTTCTTGCTGAAAAAAAAGATCCTGAGAAAGCTGCCAAAGCCTTTAACTGCATTGTTTCCAAGCATCGTAATGGAGACATGTACCAGGACGCCACGGATCGCCTTAAATCCCTATCCAAAGATCATGATATTCCGCTGCCAGCGGCAATGCTGAAGAGGAGTTATCTTGAAAATCTGACCAATGTGTTGCCGGTTAAATACTGGTCATCCAACAACTACACACGTGTAGTGATCAATGCTTCAGGCCCTGTAACCTATCAGGAAACGCTCCTTGAGAAAATTGGAGAACAACCCAGGCGATTGTATCTCGATTTTCAGGAGTCCTATATTGATCCCAAATATCGATCCCCTGTCCCAATTGAAGATGGCCTCCTCAAACAAATCCGCACTGGTCAATTCACCCCGGAAGTCGTTCGTGTAGTGCTAGACATCGAATCTATCTCCAGTTACAAAATCTTCAGCCTTCCTGATCCCTTTCGGGTGGTTATCGATGTACGGGGGGAACCTGAAAAAGAAGTTGTTAAAAGCAGCAAATCCAGCCCCAAACCTCCCTCAGAAATTATCACCAAACCTCGTCCAACAGCAAGCAGCGATGAAGAACTCGTTATCCTTGAGGATTTCAAGAAAAAGACTATTGCTGGAAATGGCCATAATTCCCAACCAGAGATTGAAGAACCGCCCGCTCCAAAAGAGCAGATCTCCCTTGCCCAACAACTCGGGCTTGGAGTACAGCGCATCGTAATAGATCCCGGACATGGTGGTAAAGATCCTGGCGCTTCTGCTTTTGGTCTCATGGAGAAAGATATTGTCCTGCAGATTGCCAATAAACTCGTCACCATGATTCATGATGAGACTGATATTGAGGTCATTTTGACCAGAGAAACTGACAGTTTTATCCCTCTTGAAGAACGAACAGCCATTGCCAACACCAGTGACGCCGACCTTTTTGTCTCCCTCCACATCAATGCCCATCCTTCAGAGAAAGTCCATGGCCTTGA
>JAOZKX010000333.1 GCA_029935135.1 Desulfocapsa sp. | reverse complement strand
GCGAGCTCCTACATTTCAATTTAGCAGTTACCTGAGTTTTGATGGTAATCAGGTACTTTTTTGTGACTGCACCTCATTGAACTTCTTTAAGACAAAGGTAAACTTATTATGACTAGCAATAGTACAAACACCAGTATTCACCAACCATTACAGACACCTGCCGCCCTAGCGGCAGCTCTCTCTCTTATACTTTTTTCTTTTTTCTGTCTGGCCGCACCTGGACCTGCAGCTGCAAAAAGCAAGGGCTATGAAATCATGATCCATACCGGCGATGTTGATAAAACCATCGAATACTTCAAGAGTAAAAACTTCTGGGGAAAAAGCAGCCATGAGAGGGATCTGGATGTTCCCCGTATCGTATTGGCTGTGACCAGTGAACGCTGGCAAAAAAGGTCCCAAAATATACCGGTGGCCGTAAAAAAAGAACTCTTCTACCGGGCCATTGTCCCCCTTATCCTTCTTTCCAATGAACTGATCATGGAAAAGCGGCAGGTACTTGTAGCAATCAGTGAAACCGTGAGCAAAGGTAAGACACTCAACAGCGCGGAACAGAAGCAGTTGCAGGCCCTTGCCCAGCAGTATGGCCTGGCAGCCATGAGCCCCCTAAAGAAACAGATCGCTGCCCTGCTTGAACGGGTAGACGCTATCCCGCCATCACTGGCCCTCGGACAAACTGCCTACGAAAGCGGCTACGGCACATCCAGATTTGCAGTTGAAGGCAATGCCCTCTTTGGCCAGTGGACCTTCAGTGGTGACGGTATGAAACCCCAGGAACATCGGGCAAGCAAGGGTAATTACGGAGTAGCTGCCTATGAATGGCCGTTTGATTCTGTGAGAAGTTATATGCAGAACCTCAACACTCACAGTGCCTACCAGAAGCTTCGGGACAAAAGAGCATCTCTGCGTAAACAGGGAAAAGAGGTCACTGGTACTGACCTTGCTGAGACACTTGACAAGTATTCAGAAAGAGGGATGGAATATGTAAAGACACTGAAATCCATTATCCGGGTAAACGGCCTGGCAATTGCTGACAAGGCCACCCTCCGGGATGAAGCCATCACCCTGATTGTTGCAGTGGGAGACGCGGATAAGGTCGGAGAAACTGAAGCAAAGATTGAAGAGCTACGGGCATCCGGAGAACTTGATCGGATCATCAAAGACATGCGACTGGAAAACAACATGGAATAGTCAAATGAAGATTAGTAGAAAACAGGTATTATCCCGACATACCACTCGTAATTCTGCTATGACAAAGAACCACTTTGAGTTTTTAAGTAAACAGTACTTTCTTCTACCTGATTACCATCAAAACTCAGGTAACTGCTAAGTTGAACTGTAGGAGCTCGCCCCTGCGAGCGATTTTCAAGGTTTGGCAACATGTTTATTCGCTCGCAAGGGGCGAGCTCCTACAACACTATGCAACAAAGCTGAGCTTGAGTGGTAATCATGAAACAATATTCTGGCAGCTTTATGACAACGAAAAAGGTTTAACTCACGCAATACTCCCGGATTTCATCAGCATATTGAGACATTCTGAGACGGCGTAATGCCCGCACCTCTGTTTGCCTTATACATTCACGGGTCACCTGAAACTTCTCTCCGATTTCCTGCAAAGTGCATTTCCCCCGTCCCTTCAGGCCAAAGCGTAAACTGACAACATCTCGCTGCCGTTCTGTCAAAACAGACAAACAATTATGTAGTTTATTAAATCGCTCATTAATTAATGTCTGCTGGTAAGGAGATTCGGCTTTCTCGTTTTCAATAAATTGAGCCAGTGTCCCACCATCATCACCAGCTGGAGTTTCAAGGGAGATGGGCTCATTTGCAGATTCGATAATGAGCCGGATTTTGTTCATGGGGATGTTTGTTGTCCGAGACAATTCGTGCAGTGTTGGTGTTCTTCCAAGCTCTTCTTTTTGTTCACAAAATTTTCTGAAGAATCTATTACTGAGTTCGTTGAAATGGTATGGCACGCGTATTTCTTTTCCTTTATCCACAATAGCTTTGGCAATTGATTGCTTAATCCACCAACTTGCATAGGTGGCAAAACGGAATCCTTTGCTAAAGTCAAAACGCAGAACCGCACGCATAAGCCCCATGTTTCCCTCCTGTACGAGATCATTCAAGGACAAGCGTGCCTGTTTGTATCGTTTTGCCGACGCTATTACGAGGGGAAGATTTGCTTTGACCATAATGTTTCTGGCTGTATTAATTCTTTGACATCGTATTTCAATTTCTCTTTCTAACTCCCGGATGTTACTTTCCAGTGGCTGGGTTCTGGACAGCTCGGCGATATCCCGACGGATCTCGTTCAGTATCTGTTGTTTTGGTTTGAAAGATTTATCCTGTTTTTTCCAATGTTCAATTTTCGTTTTTAATTCCTGCAGTTGTTCAATTTTTCCGGAATTTTTACAAACCATCTCCACAATCTCCGCAAAACCCTGCTGAATTATTTTACTGTGCTGCAGTTCTTCTTCTGCAGTGAGGAAAATGTGGTTGCCGATGTCACGATAATAGGCCGCCAGAAGGTTGTAATCAGTAAACGAATCAGACGAATCTAAATTTTCCATGATGCTCCCTGTTTAAATATGTGGCTGAGATCCTTTCGAACGACAGGATCTTTCGGTGTCCATCATTCTTCTACTACAGGAAAATGACAAAACAGTGATACGATACTGACAGTGTGTGACTTTGGTTGGGCTATTTAAATCCAGAACCTGTCATATGGAGCTGGTGCTTAATCCAGTCGATGGGTCTTTCGGAGTCGGTGAATGAATCTGAAAAAGTTTCCCGACAGCAATCCAGGAATTCTTCCATTTTATAGATTCCGGGTAACTGTCCATCATCGACATTCGGGATTATGCGATTAGGATTGTTTTTGGCATACACCAAATTTTTCTGATTTTTCTCTCTGTGTGTCATGGTGGAAAGAAAGTAATAACAGTCCGCCACGAGTACACTGCGATTCCTGCCTGCATGGCAATGCAGCAGTACCGACTGACCCTGCTGCTCTGCGGTCCGAATAATTCGCAGAGCCCCATAGATTGATTCCAGTGGCATTCCAAAGGAATGCCCTAAAGGAAACCAGTTATTATGGATTCCTAAACGAAAAAAAGCATCATCAACTTCAGGCCTATAGATATCTGAGACATTTATTCTAATTTTACAGTCATTGAATTTACCAGCATGAATATCTGCAAGTTCGGGAAACCTGGACACTGTAACCTTATTGTAAAACCAGTCTTTGGAGGATTGCATTATGTCTTCCGATGCCTCTACTTAAGT
>JAOZKX010000038.1 GCA_029935135.1 Desulfocapsa sp. | reverse complement strand
AGGCGAGACTACAGAGCTGAATGGATTGCTTGGCAGTTTAGAAAAAAGGGGAACGAAAATTATCGGCATGACTGGAGGGCTACAATCAACCCTTGCTTACTCCAGTGATATTGTCCTGGATATTAAAGTCCCCATGGAGGCCTGCCCTTTGGGCCTTGCTCCAACTGCCAGTACCACTGCCACCCTTGCCATGGGAGATGCCTTGGCGGTTGTGCTTTTGCAGCGTAAACAGTTCAGAGAGGCAGATTTTCGTGAGAACCATCCCGGTGGCAGTCTTGGGGAGAGATTGAAAGTCAATATCAGTGAGGTTATGCTGACTGGGGATGCCATCCCAAATGTTGGCATGGGAACATCCGTTGCACAGGCCGTGATGGTACTGAACAGAGAGAGCCTGGGAGCAGTGCTTATTGTAGACCAGCAAAAGAAGGTGGTGGGCATTATCACCGACGGTGATGTACGGCGGGCAGTGGCTGAAGAAAATGATCTGAAAAGCCTGCAGGTCGAATCACTGATGACACTATCTCCTGTGACCATTCAGGATAGTGTACAGGCAGTTGATGCCTTGAGTATTATGCAGCAGCACGAAATTACAATTCTGCCTGTAGTTGATAGTGAAAAGGGTTTGCAGGGGATTGCCCACCTCCATGATTTACTGGGGAAAGGTGAATTTCGATTTTTGGTATAAAAGGATAGGAGGAGAGCAGGATGTGTCAGATGAGTGTACTTGTTCGTGTAAAAGAGAGAGAAGAACTGATAATGGAGAGTGTTACCAGGTTGATAGTAAGGGACAATGGAGTGGAAGTGAGTACTTTTTTTGAAGAGCCCAAGTTTGTACCTGATGTGCAGGTGCAGGAGATCGATTTTCTCGGCGGAAAAGTTTTTCTACAATAAAATGGAGAGCAGAAGATGAATTCACTGGAAAAATTACAGGTCCTCCTTCCCCATTGGATTGAACATAATCAGGGACATGCGGAAGAATGCAAAAAGTGGGCCGAACAGTGCGAAAAAGAAGAGGCCGCAGCAGAAGTACATGTGAACCTCAACGCCGCCCTAACCGCAATGGAAACAGTGACCGAACATCTGGAAAAAGCACTGCAGGCAGCAGGTGGAGCAAAAACAGACGGTCATCACCACCATCACCACTAAGAAAAATCGGTTCGCGGTATGCGGTGTGAGGTGTGCGGTAAAACCTAATACCTAAAACCCAACACCCAATACCTGTCCCTTTATTCTTCACTATAAAACTGCCAGCTATTATTTGTTGGTGAATAGAGATAATCCATCTGCAGGCGTAATGGTCTTCCTCCCGCTGTTTCAGTGCATTGCATCCGAAACAGGAGTTTGCTGCCAATCTTTTTCTGGTACTCTATTTTTGGAGCGCTGAGTTTAGACCGTTTTGCAGCAGGATAATGTTTGAGAAAAAGTTCCTCGAAATTTTCAGTGAGATAGACACTTTGCTCAATAACAACCAGCTCTTTGTTGGCTTCACTGATCTGTTCTTCAACCTCTTCGAGGATGGTTTTAAATTCTGGTAGCTCAGTAAATGCACTGCTGCTGATACTCTCTTTGATGTTTTCCAACTTGGCGAGAGCAGGTTTATATTCGTTTGTCTTGAGAAATTTTGCGACCTCTTGTTTGTCACGGATAATCGAGGCGTGCAGCATAATTCGCGAGAGTTTGTCTCGGCTATCCTCCGTATTGATCTGACTGAGAAGTTTGCTGTTTTCCTCAAGAAGCACGGTAGCTTTTTCATACTGCTGGATTGCTTCGTCCCAATGGGCCTCTGAAAAGGCTTTTTTACCTTTTTCGATGGTCATATAGATTTGGGTCTTGGCGATATTCTCGTACAGGCTGGCAATGGTCTCCGACTCCTGCAGGTCCAGTTTCTCTTCGAGTTTCAGGGCGCGCTGGTAATAGTCAAGTGCTGGAAGCCAGTCTTTTTTCTCAAAGGCAGCATGCCCCTGATCTCTATAGGTGTTGAAAGTAGTCTGGTTGGAGAGCAACTCCAGTTGCACAATGTCTTCCAGGGGGACATTGGGGTCTGCTTTGGCAAGCTGCAATGCTTCACTGAAATATTGTGATGCTCCATCCCAGTCGTCAATGGACAGAGATTTTTCTCCGATTTCCATAAGGTAGTTAAAGCGGGCCTGAGGGTATTTCTGCCTGACATCGGCAAGAGGTTTTGTGTTAATGGCCTCCGTTTGGGCGGCTGTTGCTATGGCTATCTCATATTGAACAACAGCCTCTTTCCAGGATCTTTTAAGGAAAAAGCTGTCTCCATTTATCTTTGCCTCTTTAAATTTTTCTATCAGTTCCCTGGTGGCCTCGGAGACAAATTCCCCATCAAGGAGAGTGTTTCCCTGTAGGCCTTCTTTCAGTATTTTTGAGTTGAGAAGGGCATGGATACTCTGGTCCAACTGTTTTCTTTCATCCTGTTTGAATATTCGAACGCTGGCAAGAGTATCAAGAGCTTCGTCACATTTCCGTTCGGCAGCTTTAAATTTCCAGTCTTTCAGCAGAGTGTCGCATTCGTTGTAATTCAGCTCTGCTTTTTCCAGACCAGCCCCAAGCATCATATAGGAGACTATAAGGGTGCCGCAAAGTGCAACACTTCCGGCTCCAATGCTATAGAGGAGCCACTTTTTGCCAACTGCCTTTTTTTCTTCAAAAAAAGTTCGTTTTTTAGTTCCTGTGTCAGGGGCAGCTGTATCACCAATAAGAGAGTTGGTATCCTTATCTGCAAAGTCTGTTGCAGACGGTTCACTCACCCAGTCACCTAGAAGCTCCATGGCCTGCTTGACTCTGTCTTTTGCCTCCTGCAGGAGAGGATAATCTGAGACCAATCCTTCAACAGTCAGGAATTTTTCCATGGCCTGCTGGGTTTCCCCCTGATGCTCAAGGGTTTCTGCTTCCTGAAATATGGATCCTGCAGAATTGATGGCGTCCTGCATTTGTTCTTCCAGTGCGTCACGCCCGGCAAACGGGGCCTTGATTTTGACCAGTTCTCGAGAGAGTGCCTGGTATCGTTTCTGCTTGGCGATAATTTTCAGACGATCTGTGTCAACCTCTTCGGTAAGGGGCGGGGCACTGCTTGCCGGGGATGGGTCACCATCTTCAAGCTCAAATGAATCGCCAAAAATATCGTCGTCCAGCATATCGATGCCGCCACCGATGTCATCCATACTCTCCGTGATGGAGGAGGCTGGCACGGCTGCCTGCGGGGGAGGTGCCTGTGCCGCCTGCTGTTCCGTCGCATTTGCCTCAAGGCCCGAATCAAATGGGAGTTGGTCGCTGTTTTCCTGATACCACTTGGCGGCCTCTTCATTAAAGGCATTGACGGTTGAATAGGATTCACCGGAAATCAGTCTGCCTATATACAGGATCAGTTTTACAATGGACTTATCGGTTTCCCATATATCTCCGATACAGATTGCAGAGGAATCAAAATCAGGGTGGAAAAGAGGGCTTTCCGGACGGCAGTTGGGCGGAAAATGTGGAAAGCCGAAGGGGAGTGAAATGGTTACAACATGTGTATCGCACGGTGTAACTTCACCACCAGCTTCTTTGCAGATACCATTGATGTGGTAGGTGATACGGTACTGCTCTGGAGGATTCCCTTCTTCTGGTGTTACAGTAATCTGAGGAATATTCGCAAAGTGGTCAGTGATTTCCTGGAAAACAGTCTCAAGTTGGGCGCTGGTATTACTCATGGGTGCGTACTTGTTCGTAAAAGGAGAAGGTATATGACAGAGGCAAAGACCTTTTGATTAGAAAAAGTTAACTTTTTATTTGTGTATCTTTTCTTAAGTACAAATGATTATATCAAATTTGAGGAAAAAAATAAAAAAAAATGAATATATATTCAAAAAAAATTTTTTTGTTACAAAGGGCAAGAGTGTGGTAGAGTTGTAGGCAATGAAATCATTCACTCGTTATTTTAAAATAGTCACTAATAACAATTGTCCGCTCTATGAGAAGGGTGATTTGTTGACTCTTACTGAAAAATCGCTCACCTGCCCTGAAAACAAGGCAGCTTGTCTGATTCTTGTACGAGAGATGACCAAGTTATTGTTTAGTCTGTTAGATGCCGGCTCTGCTGAGCCTGAGGTAAAGGGTGAATTGTTCAGTTGCAGTGGCTGTTCCGGATTTATCAAGTTTATGCTGGTTCCCGAAGCTGATCTGGAGACAAATCCTTCTGAAGCCGTCGCTCCTGCACTTGATGAGAAGGGAAAGGCTCTTCTGGGGTCGATAAGTGATTTTCCGCTTATTAAAGCTATTCCGCAAAATGATCTGGTGCAGGTTATCAACCGTTTGCACAAAGAGCGCGTGTATTCCGGGGCTACCCTTATCCGTAAGGGGCAAAACAGTATGTTTCTCTATATTATCCTCACGGGTAATATGGTTGTTAGTGACAGTTCCCTGGTTATCGCAACGCTTGGCCCCGGTGAGATCTGTGGAGAGATGAGTTATCTTGGTGGTGATACTGCCGGTGCTGATGTCAGGGCCATTACCGATGCCGAGGTTTTATCTTTTGCCGGAGATGATCTGAGCACGCTTCTTGACAGAATTCCCAGCCTGCAGTTATTCATGGCTCAGGTTTTGGCCAAACGCCTTGGCAATGCCAATACTGTTCGTTTTAATACTTTTGATGCCTGTATGAGTGGTTGGCTTCGTGAAATGCCGCCGGCAGAGCTTTTCCAGATATTCCATATGAATCAAAAGACCGGAGTCTTGACCCTTGATTTTCCAGAGGGAATGGCGAAAGTGTCCTTTCGGGAAGGCTGTGTGATTAATGCTCAGTACGGTGAGAAGGTGAATCAGGAGGCTATTTTTGATATGCTTGGAGAAAAGGATGGCCGCTATGCCTTTACCACAGGTCTTTCCCCTGATGAAATGCGTTCTGCTGAGATTGGGGATTTTATGATGCTGTTGATGGAAGGGATTAAGCGCGTTGATGAAACGGGTGAATAAGTGGTTTATAAATCCTGAAACGGTGGCAATGCAAGAATTTCCAGAAAGCTGTTCGCATGATATTCTGCGTCCAGCTTGTCATTTTTAAAGGCAATCAACCGCATACCGCAGGCAGCGGAATGTTCCCGGTCGATGATAGAATCACCAATATAGATTGCTTCCTCTGTCTCACATCCATAAAAATCAAGAATTTCCAATAATGCGTCGGGGGCCGGTTTGGGGCGTGTGGCATTTTCTGCGGTCATTACCTTGGTAAAATAAGATCCGAGTTGAAAAATATCCAGAATCGGTTCCATGGTGTTAGTGCGATTGGTGGAGATTGCCAGCTTGTAATGGGGCTTGCAGATCTCCAGAAACTCAAGCAGATCCTTTTCCATATTCATATACTGGAGAAACGGTGCGTAGCCCGTCTCTTCTCTGTAGCGATCGACTGCCTGCAGATCCTGATCAGGATAGTGGCGGAAAATATGGCCAGTGGATTCGTTCACATTATGGATATGGACGAACTCCAGTTCCTCTTCATCCATGACAGGGTAACCAAAATGTTCCAGAAGCTGGTTGTAGTAGGTCTGGTTGGCAAATTTGGAGTCAAACATCACTCCGTCACAGTCAAATATAATGAGTTTAAGTTTCATGGCCTAAAAGAGTTGCCTCCCCAGCCATTCCACCGCAAAGATCAATAACTGCTCGTCATCCCGGTAGGACTCCTTGTTGGCCGTATACTGTTCCTGGGCTGGTAGTTCCTGGGCATCCAGTCGAGTGCGGAAGGTATCCAGGTCATACAGGGCCAGAATAAAGAAATCTTTTTGCTCTTCAGTGAGCCGCATGCCCTGGCGGATTTTTTCATGCTGCAGGAGTTTGGCGATTCTGTCGTTAAAGGCATTAAATTCTACCAGCCCCTGTTCTTTGCTGTATCGTGAGCTGTTCTGTATCTCTTTTTCCTGGAAACCATGGCAGTGGGCCTCTTTTATCAAGACAAAGAATTCTTCAATGGAGTTGTCGGCCTGTCGCACAGCGGCTCGTCCCATGGGATATGCGCGGCAGGCTCCGGGGCGACCCTGATAGACAGTGCAGCCCTCTTTGGAAACAAAGACACAGGAAGCCCTGCCGTCATCCACCATGGTCAGGTAGAAGCGGGGAAAAGAGTCTTCCTTTTCCTGTTCAATAATAACAAAGTCAGCGAGGAATGTACTGGACCCCAGGCCAGTTTCTCGCTTCAGGCGCAGCACATCATAAGGGGTGAGAGCCAGTTCCAGTTCTCTGCAACACTCTGTGAAGCAGTCTACCTGTGGATGACAGGCAAATGAAAAGGATTCATCTGCCTGTATCCTGGAGACATTTCTGGGAAGAGTAGCCTGTTCCATATCCTTACGCGTTTTTTCTTGCCCACAGGGTTAAAACAGGGCTGGCGATAAAGATGGAAGAGTATGTTCCGACCAGAACTCCAAGGAGGAGGGCAAGGGAAAAATCATGGATAACAGATCCACCAAAAAAGAAAAGTGAAAGCAGTACCATGGCAGTGGTCATGGAGGTGACAAATGTTCTGCTCATCACTTCATTAATACTTTTGTTGATCTGCTGAATAAGTGAATGCTCTTCTGATTTCTGCATATTTTCTCTAATTCGATCAAAGACAACAACAGAGTCATTTAATGAGTATCCTGCAAGGGTGAGGAGGGCAGTGACAATAAGGAGGGTAATCTCAACATTAAAGAGCCAGCAGATGCCAAGGACCACGACCACATCATGGAAAGTGGCAACGGCGGCAGCAAGTCCAAAGCGAATGTCAAAGCGCATGGCAAGGTAGATAATAACACCAAGTAAAGAGATAAAGATTGCCTGGATGGCCTTATTCCTCAGGACAGCACTGACCGAGGAACCAATTTCAGATTGACTTTCCAGTACGAATTGTTTGCCCGGCAGTTCCTGCTCAAGCAGGGTGGTTACCTGCTCACTGATATTGCCTATAACCTCTGTTGATTGTTTGATCTTGACAATCAGGCGGTGCTCACCTTCCACTTCCTGCAGGTTGATTCCTTTCATATTGTTGGTCGAAAATGCCTTGCGCACTTCATCCATGGTGAAATCATTCGTTGCCTTATACTGGAGCAGGGAACCGCCGGAAAAATCGACACCCATATTGGCCTTTCCTCTGGCAATCTGAATAGAGGCAACGAGGCCGATTGTCACTAGAACAGCAGAGAGTCCAAAGGTAATATTTTTTAAGCGCATAAAGTCGATACTCGGCTTCTTGATAAACTGCATGAAGTTCAATTTTTTCATGGAGCGGAAGGAGTAGATGGTATCGAAGATGATACGAGAGCAAAACAGGGCGGTAAACAGGTTGAAAATAATACCCAAAGAGAGGGTGACCGCAAAGCCTTTGATGGGACCCGTTCCAAACATAAACAGGGCCATGGCGGTGATCAGTGTTGTCACCTGGGAATCGACAATGGTCCAGAAGGCTTTGGAGAAACCTCCGTCAACACTGGATTTAACAGACTTCCCAAGGCTGTACTCTTCCCGCATTCGTTCAAAAATAAGGACATTTGCATCCACTGCCATACCAATGGAGAGAATAATACCGGCGATACCCGGCAGGGTAAGGGTGGCGTTTAATATGGCAAGTCCGGTGAAGAGAAAGAGGATATTGAGAATAAGTGCTGTGTTGGCAACAAGACCGGAGAGGCGATAATAGATGGCCATAAAGACGAGAACGATAATGGCGCCGAAGAGGCCGGAGGTCATCCCCTTGTTAATGGAGTCCTGACCAAGACTTGCGCCGACAGTCATGTTCTGAATAATGTCCACTGGTGCAGGCAGGGCACCGACACGGAGAACGATGGCAAGATCTGCCGCCTCTTCATGGGTGAAACTGCCGCTGATCTGTGCTGAGCCGCCCAGGATCTTTTCCCGGATAACAGGGGCGGAACGTACCACGCCATCAAGGACGATGGCCATTCGTTTGCCCACATTATCTTCAGTTACTTTAGCAAAAACTCTACCACCCCTGGAGGTGAAGTCAATGGAGACATAGGGCTCATTAAACTGACTGGAAATCCGAACCTGAGCATTTTTAACCATTTCCCCGGTCATAAGGATCTGTTGATCCAGAAGGATGGGGCGAACTATCTCTTTTCCTGTCTGTGTATCACTGTCTTTTTCCACAAAAATCTGGGTGTCTTCCGGCAGGCGACTGGCAATACCACTGTTCAGTTTTTTCATCTCTTCCGGATTGGTCCAGGTACCGTCCCAGATCCCGGCAATACGGGCCTCACCAGCAAGCTGCGAGAGGTTGATCCCGGCACTGTCAGCAACACGCTTAAATTCTAGCTGTGCTGTGTCACCCAGGAGTTTGAGGGCTCGTTTGGGATCTTTTACACCAGGGAGCTGAACGACAATTTCTGCTTCACCCTGGCGGATAATAACCGGTTCCGCAACACCGAACTGATCGATACGATTCCGTATGATTTCCAGAGACTGTTCAACTGCGTGGGTTCTGATATAGTCAATCTCAGACTGTTTCAGGTTGACAGTAATCTTTGGGAAGGAACCTTCTTTGGCATCAACAGTGATGTCAATCTCAGGGAAATCTTCCTTTACCACCGTGTTCACTTTATCAAGGGCACTGGCGTTGGGCAGGGTGAAGAGAACGGTCCCAGGAGCTGATTTTGTGCGCACTGCACTGATGGACTGTTCTTTCAGGCTGTCCCGCAACTCATTTGCCGCAAGCTCGAGGGAGTCTTCTTCGGCCTTGTCCAGGTTAACCCGAAGCACCAGATGCATACCACCCTGGAGATCAAGGCCAAGACGCAATCCTTCCGGGGCCATGTATTTTTGCCACCAGTCGGGGGTGGATGGGTAAAAAGACGGGACAATGGTGGTGATTGAAAGAAGGATCAAAAAGAAGAGGGCGGAAAGTTTTAACTTTAATGTTGTGTTCATTCAGATTCCTGGGAAGTATTGCCTGGTGATGGTGTGGTAAAAATATCCATCGGCTGTATCTCTGTAAATGGTATACTATTACAGTATGTTGCCTGTTGGTGTTTTTACTGAAGCATCCGGGTTTTTGATTTTTATGGATTTGTCATTTACTGCAATCACAGATAATTTTAAGTCGTTCAGCACAATTTGATAGATTATACCGTAATATCTGATTCTTGCAAGCTTTGCTGCGTGTTTTTTCTGTTAATAGCAGAGGCGTGGCATGCGGCTCCGAAGCCATTGTCGATATTTACCACGGCAAGCCCGGGGGCGCAGCTGTTAAGCATGCCGAGCAGTGCTGCAATTCCGCCAAAACTTGTGCCATAGCCAACAGAAGTCGGTACAGCAATAATGGGACAACTGCACAGTCCTCCCACAACACTTGGCAGTGCGCCTTCCATGCCGGCCACCACGATAATAACAGAAGATGAATGGAGAATTTCCTCTTTGTCAAAGAGCCTGTGGAGCCCGGCTACCCCTGCGTCATAATGGGTCACCACCGGATTGCCGAGACTTGTCGCGGTGATTTTTGCCTCTTCTGCCACAGGAATGTCGGAGGTTCCTGCACAGAGAATAGCTATGGTCCCACGAGTCTTTGTTTTAGCTGGCTGTAGAGGGTTGCAGGAGAGCATTCTTGCCTGGCTGTGGTAGACGAGCTGCTGAAGTTTTTCAGTGATGCGGTCTGCTTTTTCACTATCCACACGTGTTGCAAGAAACAGTGCATCCTGTTCCAGAATACTGGTAGCAATATTAATGATTTGTTCGCTTGTTTTGGACGCACCATAGATCACTTCAGGAATTCCAGTGCGTAAGCTGCGATGATGGTCAATACAGGCATCTTTGATACTTTCTCCCGGCAAATGACGCAGCTTGTGCAGGGCTTGTTCGATGGAGCAGTCCCCCTGTTGTACGCCAAGGAGCAGTTCGTGTATTGTTGTTTGGTTCATTGTGAAAAAGGATTGGGAAGAGATAGTTGTTGAAGGTACTGTTAGCTGAAATGGAAGGTATCATGAACTGGAGAGAAGGTAAAGGCATTGTCGAGTTTACTCCCGGCCAGGATTCTGCTAGTATACATTATTTTTTTGGTTTATCGGGTCAGCAGGTAACAAACTGATGCCGGACAGTTCTAATTTTATTTTTTCTTTTATGGAGTTTGCACGATGAGTGACGAGAATCTTCCCAGTTATATCCAGTATTTGCAGAAAGAAGACAGCTATCCGCATCTCGCAGCAAATGTGAGTCTTGTACAGACGCACATTTCTTTTGTTTTGCTTGCCGGGGACTCTGTGTACAAATGGAAAAAACCAGTTGATTTTGGATTTTTAAATTTTTCGAGTCTTGAAAAACGTAAATATTATTGCGAGCAGGAGCTAGAGTTGAACCGCCGGCTTTGCCCTGACTTGTATAAGGAAATTGTTACCATTAATGAAGATGGCGATAGCTTTTGTTTGAATGGCAGTGGAAATGTGGTGGAGTATGGTATCCGGATGGATCGGATGCCTGAGGAGCAGATGATGGGCAAAGTGATGGCGGCAGGGGAGTTAGGCCGTGATCATTTAGATGCAATTATTGACCAGCTTGTGCCGTTCTACAAGTCTGCCGCAGGAGATCAGGAAATACAAAAATTCGGACTCGCCTCATCTGTTGCCGTAAATGTGCTGGAAAACTTCGAGCAGACAGAAGGGTTTGTTGATCAGG
>JAOZKX010000037.1 GCA_029935135.1 Desulfocapsa sp. | reverse complement strand
ACAGCAGTGGAGAGAACATTCGCTATAACCGTGATGGACTCACCACACCTAACTACGGTTTTGCCAGATTGCAGACATCGAATCATGCAGTTTCTGATGATGTTGGCCTCTTCTCTGCTTCTGTACCAATTGACAGCAATAAATTACTGACCAGAATCAGCATCACCACTGAGAGTCTCAATGGAACTGCCATGATCCTGGCAGGAAGATTGTTTGAGAAGGATGGCTATACAACCGGAGAAGGTGGAACCATCGCCGGAACCCTCGTCGATGAAACAGCTGCCCCCATAACAGGAGTTGAGATGGGCGTAGTGTTCTGGGATGCTCCTCCATGTGACAATGCAACCGGCCCTGTGGCCTATGCAGCTCTGGATCCCAATAATGGAAGTTTCCTTAGCGGCACGCTTCCAGCCGGTGACTACTATATAAGTGTAGCCACCTGGGGCACTGATTTTGTACCAGAATATTGGGCAGAGGCAAATAGTGTCCAGCAATGCAGTGGTGCAGAGGTAATTCCACTTTCTGTCAACACAAATACCACCAGCAAGAATTTCCAACTTGGGAAAGGTGGCACGGTAACCGGCCTTCTTGCCGATGCAGCAGGCTTACCGATTACCGGTGAAACAATGGAAGTGGCAATATGGGATGCTTCTCCGTGTAACAGTCCTTCCGGGCCCATGGCCTCTGCCGGGCTTGATACCGCAACAGGTCGTTATACCAGTAATGCACTTGTCGGGGGGGATTACTACCTCTCTGTGGAGACACTTGCGACTCCATATATCAGCGAATACTGGGCAGCTGCCGAAAGTGTCCGGGAATGTGCAAATGCTGAGGCTGTATCTGTAATAGCAGAAGAGCAGACGACAGATAAAGATTTCTCCCTTGATCCCGGCGGCTCACTGAGTGGCACACTCAATGACAGTAGTGGAACAGCGATTCAGGGAGAGGCAGACAATATCAATATCCTGGTCTTTGGCAACGATGCCTGTTCCGGACAGCTTATCAGTGGAGGCACTGTTCAGGATAATGGTACATATCGTGTGACCGGTATAGAAGCAGGGGATTATTATGTGCAAACCGATGATCTCACTGGCAGCTACCAGAACGAATACTACTCTTCAGCCGGCAGTAGTCCTGACTGTGCCAATGCCGGACTGGTTTCAATCAGTGTCGGGACGGATCGCAGTGGCATCAATTTTTCCCTTGATGCTGATGCCTGTCCGGCAGATCCGGATAAAACTGAACCTGGCCAATGCGGCTGCGGTGTAGCCGATACCGATACTGATAACGACGGCATTGCTGACTGTAATGAAACCGATGATTTTTGCCCGGACGATCCGGATAAACTGTACCCAGGCCAATGTGGCTGCGGTGTAGCCGATACGGACGGCGATGGAGACGGAATTGCCGACTGCAACGACACCTGTCCAGCTGATAGCGATAAAACTGAACCCGGTACCTGCGGCTGTGGAGTGGCAGACACCGATAGTGATTGGGATGGTACCCCGGATTGCAATGACACCTGTCCCGCTGATCCGGATAAGACTGCGCCTGGCACATGTGGCTGTGGTACAGCCGATACAGATGCTGATAGTGATGGTACCCCTGACTGCAATGACACCTGTCCTGCAGATCCAGATAAGACTGCACCGGGTACCTGCGGTTGCGGAACAGCCGACACCGATACGGATGGGGACACTACCCCTGATTGTAATGATACCTGTATCGATGATCCCGGTAAAACGGAACCTGGTACCTGCGGCTGCGGAACTGCTGACACTGATAGTGACGGTGATGGAACAGCTGATTGTAACGATAACTGTCCCCTGACACCGAATGCTGATCAAGCTGACGCTGACAGCAATAACATTGGTGATATGTGTGAGGCAGAAGATAATGACGGAATTGCCGCTGTTATTGATGGAAGCTATCAGGATGGTACCTTTACCGATGAAAGCAGCATCTTTTCCAATTACTTTGCTGACACCAATATTGGCGGGGTAACCTATGGTTTTATTCAAGAGCGTTGGAATTTGAATATGGCCATAGATGATGCTGATGATGTCAGCGAAGGAATACGGGTAAATGCCTATGGTATTGCACCTGGTGCCGGGATACTGACTATCTGTGCCTATGACATAGAAGTGACACAGGGAGATTCATTTGTGGCCACTTGCGCCCTTGTTGTTCGGTCTGGGAAACTGCTTGCTGCTGCAGGAGACTCCAGCAGTGCGTTAACCATCAAGTCCCTATATGGTGATACAAAGGTTTACTTGCCCGAGGGTGAATCAGTCACAGTCCCTCTTGCCGGTGAGGTGCAGATCTCTGCGAATCTTAAAGGGGATGTGCTCATTACTAATATTTCGCCGAGTCAGGTTGTTGTGCTCATGACACCCGACGGGGAAGAACAGCTCCTTCCTGGAGAGGAAACCATTCTGTCAACATATGTGTTTCCCTGGAATATGTTTATGTCGCCACTGTTACGGGGCCATATGAGATAAGAGAAGGGGAGGAGTGTCTGTTGCCAGGCCTCCTCCTTTGTTTTTATTGAGATTGCGATGGCCAACTGTTGATGACAGTTAACAGATAGATGGGGTCTGACTGTCACAAACAGCCGCCACCTTAAACAGGTAATGACTTGCAGTTACTACTTTTGGCAATGGTCACGGTAGTAGTTGCCGAAGAGCTGGTCAATTCCCGTAATATGATCATTGATCCACTCTGACAGTTCTTTGCGGATTCTGTTGACAAGAGCGGGGGTCAGGCCCTGGGCGTTGAACTCTGCCTGGATTTCATTGAAGCAGGCTATAAATGCTGTATGAGCCTGAAGTTGCTCTGCCATCTTGGGGTAATTGACCTCTTCCATATATTTTTCTTCCATGGCAAAATGTCTGGCCACATATTGTCCGATCTGAGTGAGAAGGGTATCAATGGCCGAACTTTTAAGGCCTGTCTTAACTGCGTTTGTCAATTCATCATTAAAGCGAAAGAGTTGTTTGTGCTGAGTGTCGATAATAGGAATACCGATTTCATAGTCACTTTTCCAGAGCATATATTTTCTCCAGCTGTAATTTCTTCTGTCGTAACTCTTCGATTTCTTCGAGGAGGTCTAGGGCTAGTGCTGTTCCCGGAAGGTTAATTCGCAGATCTTGCTGCAGGCGGATGGAAATCTGCAGACGTTTAATCTCTACGGCCCCAAAGCGCCAGTCACCCGGGTGTTTTCCCTTTGGGGAGAGGATGCCTTCATCAATCAGGTCCTGGACAAACTGAGCGCGAACACTGCACAGTCTGCAAAGATCTCTCAGCCTATAGGTGCTGCTTTCGTCAAATACGGTGCATTGAATATCAATTTTCATGAGCTCATTCCAAGGGTTGTGCGTGGATTGAATAACATGGTTTCTTTCATCTTCCTGTAAAGTTCCCGCTGTTCATCATTTTCCGGGGTGGGAACCGTAATGGCAATGGTGACGAATTGGTCTCCACTCATTGTCCTGGAAGCAATGCCTCTGCCCTTCAGGCGCATTTTTTTGCCGGTCTGAGAACCTGCAGGGATCTTCAGCTCCACTGTACCGCCAAGGGTGGGGACCGGAACAGTTGCCCCAAGAGCTGCCTCCCAGGGAGAGATGGGCAGGGTGAGGTGTATATCTCTTTTGTCCACACTAAAATGGGCATGCTCGGTAATGGTGACTTCAAGGTATAAATCACCATTGGCACCATCATGGGATCCGGCAGCTCCCTGTCCTTCCAGGCGAATGCGCTGACCTTCGATAACTCCTTTGGGGATGGTGACATGCAGAGAATGGGGAGTGGTGCGGACATGGCCACTGGCATCAACGGTGGGACGCTGCAGGGTCAGGGTCTGTTTACTGCCGTTATAGCTGTCTTCCAGGCTGATGGAGATTTTTGCATGGAGATCCTGACCTTTGCCATAAAAAGGCGCTTGTCGGCCCTGGGACGGATCCTGATGGCTGAATTCACTCTGTCTGCCGAAAAGTGACTCAAAAAAATCACTGAACTGAGAACTGTCCGCTTCCGTATATCCACCACCCTGAAATTCAAAACCATTATCCCAGTCGGGTGGTGGCTTAAAGTCCTGACCTGACTGCCAGTTGCTGCCGAACTTGTCGTAGGCCGCCCGTTTTTCAGTGTCCTGGAGGACCTCATAGGCTTCGCCCACTTCTTTAAAGCGTTGTTCGGCGTCAGCTGCTTTATTCACATCCGGATGATATTTGCGGGCAAGTTTTCGATATGCCCGTTTTACCTCATCCTGGGTGGCATCTTTTTTTATATCCAGAGTGGTGTAGTAGTCTTTAAATTCCATAATGATTTTTCACTATTTTGACGGGACAGTTTGGCGAAGAATTTTTTTCCAGCTTGATCTTATCTTGACACAGTTTTATCTTACCGCATACTATACTAAATTAAAGGGAAAAAATGAGATGAAAGAGAGTGTCTATCTTATTGGCTGCCGGGCAGTTGGCAAATCCAGCGTTGGTGCAGCACTTGCCCGCGGGATTGGTTATACTTTTCTGGATACAGATGATCTGATTGTGGAAAAAACCGGTGCCTCTGTGCAATGCATTGTTGCAGAAGAGGGCTGGCCTGGGTTTCGTAAATTTGAAAAGCAGGTTCTGGCGGAGTTAACAGGCAGGAAGCAACTGGTGGTTGCGACTGGTGGTGGAGCTATTCTGCATCGGGAAATCTGGCCGGAGTTAAAAAATGAAGCCAAGGTTATCTGGCTGACCGCAGATATTGAAACCCTCTGCAGGCGTCTTGAAAAAGATCACGGCCCAGACAGTCAGCGGCCCAGTCTGACAGGGAAGGGTATCTGTCAGGAATTAAAAGATGTTCTGCTGGAACGGACTCCCTACTATCGGGAAACAGCAGATTATATTGTGGATAGTGGGGAATTGACACCGGCTATGGCTGTTACCGCTATAAAAAACTACCTGGAGCAGAATCGCCCGGTGGAAGAGAAGGAATAGAAGATGGCAGGGAATACATTTGGAAAGGTTTTTCGGGTAACCACCTGGGGAGAGTCACATGGTACTGGGGTGGGGGCGGTTATTGATGGTTGTCCTCCGGGAATCATATTAGATCCTCTCCTCTTACAGGCAGAAATGGATAGAAGACGGCCAGGTCAGGGAGGGGCCTCAAGCCCCCGAAAAGAGCCTGATGAGATAGAGCTGCTCTCTGGCATATTTACCCCTCTGGGAGAAGATCTTCCTCGTACCACGGGGACTCCCCTTTCTCTTGCTATCTATAATAAGGATGCACATTCCAAGTCCTATGATTCTCTGCGTGAGATCTTTCGTCCGGGTCATGGTGATATCAGCTATCTTGCCAAATATGGAATTCGAGACCACCGGGGCGGGGGACGAGCCTCGGCCCGGGAAACGGCAGCACGGGTTGCAGCTGGAGCAGTGGCCAAGCAATTGCTGTTGGCCCACGATATTAAAGTTTGTGCATATACTGTGGCCCTTGGCGGGGTGAAGGTGCAGAAACGGGATTTAAGTGTGATCAACTCCAACCGTTTTTTCTGTCCCGATGGTGATGCTGCAGAACAGATGGAAGAACGGGTGCTGGAAGTTCGCAAGCAGGGTGATACTTTGGGCGGGATCGTTGAGATTGTGGCCGATTGTCCGGCCGGTCTGGGCGAGCCTGTCTTTGACAAACTTGAAGCCGATCTTGCCCATGCTCTGATGTCCATAGGTGCCGTCAAGGGCGTGGAAGTAGGTGCCGGATTCCGGG
This sequence comes from Desulfocapsa sp., assembly GCA_029935135.1. Classification (GTDB taxonomy): domain Bacteria; phylum Desulfobacterota; class Desulfobulbia; order Desulfobulbales; family Desulfocapsaceae; genus Desulfocapsa. Next base: position 4,912 of record JAOZKX010000037.1, on the reverse strand, counting down.
TGGCGGAGATGCTTGGTTCTGAAAATAATGACCCCATTACGCCGGAGGGCTTTTCCGGAAATAATGCAGGGGGGATACTTGCCGGTATTTCCAATGGCGATACCATTGTCTTGAGGGTTGCTGTAAAGCCCATCCCATCAATTTCCAAAGAACAGCAGAGTGTGAATCTGGAAAACGAGGCGGTGACGATCAAGGTGGGAGGACGGCACGATATCTCTGCCATCCCCCGTGTCATTCCGGTGTGTGAGGCCATGGTGCGTTTGACTCTGGCCGACCATCTTCTGCGTCATACGGCAATTTCTGCAAAGGGGTAACAGGATATGAGCAGACAACAGGATCCCATTCGTCAGATATGGATGGTGAGTCGTGAGTATGGATCGCTTGCCGGTGCCGGTGGGGTGAAAGATGTCGTTTTGCAGCTGGCCCAGACCCTTGCCAGGTGGAATGGCCGCTCTGTTCATGTTGTTCTGCCCCGTTACGGTTTTGTGGATCCGGAAGAGCATGGTTTTGCGCTTCTGGCCGATCCTCTGCAGGAGGAGACAGCTCTATCTTTTGATGTTGATCTGAACTATACGAAGAAAGAGCGGCGGGAAAAGGTTCGGGTCTGGACAGCGGTCAGAAACAGGGTGCATGTTTATCTCCTTGAATCAGGGAGGTTTGCCGAAAAACAGTCTGTGTATACCTATACGAGGGATGAAGAGAATGTTCAGGCTTGGCAGAAGGCAGGAGAAGGTCATGCCGATTATTTTGCCATGAATATTCTTCTGCAGAAAGCGGCCCTTGATCTGATGCTTTTACTCGATGTGCAGCCGGATGTGATACATTGTCACGATGGGCATACTGCGGTACTGCCGGCACTTATTGCAGAACATCCCGGTCTGCGGCACTTTTTTCGTAAAACAGGAACTGTGGTCACCGTTCATAATGCAGGGAAGGGCTACCATCAGGACATAGCAGATCTTGCCTTTGCCAAAGAGTGTACCGGTCTGCCCATGCGCATAATCTTAAATAACCGGCTGGGAGTAGATTTTGATCCCTTTCTTGCTGCTGCAGGTTTTGCTGTGATGAACACTGTGAGCGAAAATTATGCCCGGGAACTGCAGGAGACAACGGATGATGCGCTTACCGGATGGCTGGGACAGACTCTGCTCAAGCGGGGGGTGCTTCTGCAAGGGGTGACAAATGGTATTGATCCGGATGAGTGCTCCCCCCAGAACCCTGTAAAGTGTGGTATTGCGGCATCCTTTGATCCTCTGCGGGCCGATACGATGCATGGGAAGAAACTCTGTAAGCAGGCCTTATTGGACCTTGCTGGAAAAGGAAAGGCAATAAAGGGAATTCGCCGGGCTGGCTATCTTGAGGATGATCCTTCCATACCTCTTATTACCTTTATTGGCCGCCTCAGTGAGCAGAAGGGGGTTGATATCCTCACTGGAGCACTGAAGAATCTTCTGGCGGAAGATACTGATTTTCATTTCCTCCTTCTGGGCTCAGGAACTCGCGTCGATGAACTAAGCCTTGCAAATCTTGCTGAGAAAAGAGAGAATCAGGGAAAGGTCTGTATCTTACGCGGTTTTGATCCGGGGCTGGCCAATAAAATTTATGCGGGAGGAGATTTTTTTCTCATCCCGTCACAGTATGAGCCCTGTGGGCTTACGGATTTTATGGCACAGCTCTTTGCTAACCTGCCCATTGTTCATTCAGTTGGCGGGCTGGTGAAGGTGATTGATGGCAAGAGCGGCTTTAGTTATCAGGAACAGACTCCTGCTGCACTCTGTGTTGCAGTCAGGCGCGCATTGACTTTATATCGTACCGACAAGCAGGCCATTGAACGGATGCAGCAGCAGGCAGTGGAGATAATCCATAAGTCCTACACCTGGACAATGGTGAGCAAAAAGTATCTGCAGTTATATAAAAAAGCCAGGACGATGCGAGTCCTGTAGACATTGTATTTCTTACAGGCATTAAATCACAAACCACATCGAGGAGACCGAGTATGACAGTTAAAGTAGGAATTAATGGATTTGGCCGTATTGGGAGAAGTATGTTTCGGGCAATTCAAAAGGATTCGGCATTCAGTGATATTGAAATCGTGGCCATCAACGATTTGACCGATAATGCCACCCTTGCCCACCTGTTAAAATATGATTCGGTGATGGGGATTTTTGATCCCGATGTGGAGAGTGACGATGAGGGTATTATTGTTGATGGTCATCATATTCAGGTAACAGATCATCGGGATCCCGCAGATATCCCCTGGGGAGCAAGCGGGGTGGAGTATGTTGCCGAATGTACCGGCCTGTTTCGTGATAGCGACAGCGCCCGGAAACATATCAGCGCTGGAGCCAGAAAGGTGGTTATTTCTGCACCGGCAAAGGGAAATATCAAGACCTTTGTTATGGGGGTGAATGAGGATGAATATGATGCAACAGAGCATCATGTGGTTTCCAATGCATCCTGTACCACTAACTGCCTGGCTCCGTTTGCCAAGGTTATCCTGGATAATTTTGGAATTAAACATGGACTGATGACCACCGTTCATGCCTATACCGGTGATCAGCGGCTGCTTGATTTTCCCCATTCTGATCTGCGTCGGGCAAGGGCAGCTGCAATGTCCATGATTCCAACCAGTACCGGAGCCGCCGCTGCCGTAGCCCTTGTTATTCCTGAACTAAAAGGAAAGTTTGACGGCCTGGCCGTGCGGGTACCGACACCGAATGTATCCCTGGTGGATGCGGTAATGGAAGTGGAGCAGGCAACATCGGTTACTGAAGTGAATCAGGCCTTGAAAGATGCCGCCAATCGCTATCTGGGCTATACTGATCTCCCCCTCGTTTCTGTAGATTTTCAGGGTAATGGTCACTCCTCCATTGTCGATGGACAATCCACCAAGGTTATCGGTACTTCGGTGAAAGTGATGAGCTGGTATGATAATGAGTGGGGCTATTCCAACCGGATGCTGGATCTGATTCTGCATATGGAAGCGAATAAGGCCTTATAAGAGAAGATAGCAGCTGAGTTAAAGTGCAAATGCCCTGCAGGAGTGATTCCTTCGGGGCGTTTTGTTTTTTGATAAATATTCTTGTGTCAGCCGGCAAAATATTAGATACTGAAGGAATAGAAATCCAAGATTTTAAGGCACCCAATAGTTGGAATAGCAGAAGCGATGAATAAAAAAGATGACCCCATTGAATCCGATGCCCTGACAGCGAACCTCCTGGAAACAGCAGAAAATGTTGTTATCCGCCCCGAACTGCAACTTCTTCTGGATGTTGTTAAGCGTTATAAGGGGCTGCATAACACCCTGGAAAGTCTTCTCTATGAGATCTGCCACCCTTATCGCAACTGGAATATTCTTATTCCCCAGCTGCGCAGTTTCGTCCTGAAAAATTTTAACTACTACATTCGTCATGAGCAGGGAGCTGAGGCATTTGGACTTTTTGCCTCCATCTTTCTCCAGGCCCTGGAGGATTGTGAGAAGAACAGCAAGCTGCTCTCTCGGGTGATTGAGGCGCAACTTGCCTGGGTTTCAAAAATGGTCAGCCTCTGCTCAGAAGAAGAGGTGGGGCGATATCAGGTTGTGTTAAATGACTATTTTGTCTCACTCCTGGCCCTTGATGATGGAAAGACGCAGATCATGATGCATATTGTGCAGGGTATGCATCCCATGAAAAAACTGGCAACGCTGTTACTCGCTTTTTCCGAAGGGGAGAAGCAGTGTTTTGACTATTGTGCTATTGCCAGGCTTATGCAGGCAATCCTCAAACGCAATTATGATTACTGGCTGGAAGAGGAAGATCCGCTTCCCTGGTTTCTTGATCGCTGCGGTGTGCTCTGTGAAGATTTTCATTCGGGACAGCTTTTTAATGCAATTTCCCATGAGAGCATGGCGAAAAACAGGGGATGCGTGACTGCAGTTGATGTTGATGCCTCATCTGTAACAGCTTTACGCCAGATCCTTGAACTGCCTGCCCATGTGGATATTGTTCGTCTCTATAAAGAGATTCCAGCGAGACTTGCCAAGGCGGACAAAGAGAAACTGGGGGGCTCTACAGAAAACGGGCTGCCACTGGATCGTTTTGCTGAGAACCAGAAGCTGCTTTTTCTCTTCCGAATTATGGATACAAAAGGTCTGTATCTCATTCATGAAGAGACCCTGCGGGAGATCAACCGCTCTCTGGTTCAGCTTATCCGTCTGCAGAGCTTTGAAGAAATCGAAGAGTTTCTTCTCACCACTTTTCAGCTGTTAAAGGCAAATGTCAGAAAGTATCCGCAGACATCTCTGCAGTGTATTCAGGTACTGGGCGGTGAGGTGTTTAAGCGGGGCAACAGTAGGATGGTAGAGGCCTTTCTTTGGGAGGCGGTGCGTTTTGGCTTTCAGTTTGCCAATGTTATGGGAGTGGATGAGGACTGGCAGCCCATTACTAATCCGGCCCATCTGACCAACATCCGTGTGTGGCTGAATCTGATCATGCAGGAGCCGAAGTGGTGTTCCACTCTTTTTTCTGCCCTTATCATTAACATTAAACTCTCCGGTACCTGTGTAAAAGATACGGATCTTTTTCAGCGTGATATTACCAACCTCCTCAACCATCCCATCGAACCGGTCTATAATCTGGCCAAGCAGTTTACCAAACTTATGCCTGTCTTCTTCAATGAGATTGGAGCAGAAGGTGAACTGCGTGAAGTGTCCACCGAGCTTGATGAAATCCATAAACGAAGGGATGTTTTGATCCACTTTCTGCGCAAGCAGAGCCATGTTGAAAGCTCCAACCTTATTGTTGATTTTATCCAGGCGATTTTTCTTTTCTGGATCACTAAAAAGAAATCTACCCTCAAGCCCTTTCTCCCCGAGGAGATCTATTCCGAGATACAGCTTGATGGTCCCTTTGTCGATGAACAACATATTCTG
>JAOZKX010000332.1 GCA_029935135.1 Desulfocapsa sp. | reverse complement strand
GGTATCTCATGTTTGGCAGCCAGTTTTTCCAGTACCTTACTGTCAGTGGAATAGCCCGTTTTGGTCTTGCGTCCATGGGGAAGGCCCAGATCGTCAAAGAGCAATTTCCCCAGTTGTTTTGGCGATTGAATATTAAATGTATAGCCGCTGAGAGTGTAAATCTCTCCTTCCAGAAGAGAGAGCTCTCCCTGGAATTCCTCCGCCAGTTGATCAAGAACATTCTCTGAAACAACAATTCCGGCAAGCTCCATCTCTGCCAGGATCGGAATCAAAGGTGTTTCCACATCCATAAAGAGGGCATGCTGCTGCTGTTCCTCTAGAAGCGGCTCATAGAACTGCCAGAGGAGCAAGGCACCATAGACATCTTCACAACTGTACCTGCACGCGGCGTCGGGGGCAACATAGGCAAAGCAGTTCTCCTGTTTTACATCTGCCACCACCTTGTCAAAGGGCGTTAACTGATAGCCCTGTTCCTGGCAGAGCGTATCCAGCTTCAGAGACCTTCTGCCGGGTTCCGCCAGATAGGCAGCAACCATGGAATCCAACAGGGGGCCGGCCATTGTGAGATTACAGCTTTTACGCAAAACAGAATAATCATACTTGATATTATGGCCAAGTTTTGGCAGATCCGGGGAGGTGAGAAAGGGTTGCAGGGCCTTCAGCACCTCTGTTTCACTCAGCTGACTGGCAAGTAATTTGCCATCTTCATCACAATGGGCAACTGGAATATACCAGGCCGCATCAAGGTCAGTGCACAGTGAAATTCCCACCAGAACGGCATTGTTCACATCAAGGGAACTTGTCTCTGTATCCATGACTAGAAGTTTTGCCGAGCCAAGATGATCGACAATTTCCTGCAGTCCAGCAGCAGTTGTAACTAGTTTAAACCCTGCAGTCGGTACTGTCTTCATCTCCTTTTCCGCTTTTACCAGGCTGGTAAAACCAAGACGAGTATAGAGATCCGTTAATTTTTCTTTATCTGCCTCCCCCGGGGTATAGGCACTGATCTCTGTGGGCACGGCAGCATCATACTTCAGACGAATAAGGTCTCGAGAAAGAAAAGCAGACTCTTTATTGTCTGCCAGCCGCTCTTTGAGTTTTGATTTTTTCATCCCCTCAAGGGCTTCATAGATTCCTTCAAGGCTCCTGTGTTGATTAATCAGTTTTTCGGCTGTTTTGGGGCCAACTCCCGGAACCCCCGGCACATTATCCGAGCTGTCCCCCATAAGGGCATAGCAATCCAGCAATTGGTCTGGCTTGACCTGATACTTCTTTTCAACAGCAGCAATATCCATAATCTTGTCTTTCATGGGATCCCACATCACCACCTGCTCATCAACGAGCTGCAGTAGATCCTTATCACCGGAAACGACAATCACCCCATGTCCCTGGCCACTGAGAATCCTGGCAGCAGAGGCAATAATATCATCGGCCTCTATCCCTTTAGTCTCAAAGGACGGAATGTTCATGGCCTGCACCAGTTCTTTTATATAGGGAATCTGCTGGGCCAGATCTTCAGGCATGGGAGGGCGATTGGCCTTATAGTCCGCATACATTTCATGACGAAATACCGGTCCTCTGGCATCAAAGACGACCGCCAGATACTTTGGCTGCTTTTCACGGATAAGGCGTTTTAAGATATTTAAAAAACCGAAAACGGCATGGGTGGGTAACCCATCACTATTGGAAAGGGGGGCAACGGCATGATAGGCCCGATAGATATAGGCACTGCCGTCCACAAGATATACTTCGTCGCTCACTGGTTTCTCCGTCTAGCTGATGGCGAGCATCTGCTCTAAAGATTTCGCAGCAAGAACTGCAATTTCAGATTCCACCGTTATTTGATTTTGCACCTTACCGGCTGCAAGATTGTCCAGCAGCCAAAGGAGATTCACTGGCTGATTACAATCCATAGTAGTACATTGACAGGATGACGAAGCAAGAAGATGAATCTCCTTATCAGGGTGCTGCCGCTGCAATCGGTCAACAAGATTAACCTCTGTGCCTATGGCCCACTTACTTCCAGCTGGTGAATTCTCCACAGCTGAGATAATTGCCTCTGTGGAACCGTACTGGTCGGCAAGGGTCAAAACATCATGGGGACATTCAGGATGAATAATGATCTGGATATCAGGCTCTCGTAAGCGCCATTGACGGATATGATCCGGCAGAAAACGCATATGTACTTCACAGTAGCCATCCCAGAGCAAAACCCTTGCATTATGCAGTGTAGCAAGAGTATGACCACCCAGTCGCTCACCACGATGCCAGAGCAGGACCTGATCATCGGGCACCCCAAGGGCAGCAGCCGAGTTTCTTCCCAGGTGTTCGTCTGGAAAAAAGAATACTTTTTCACCCTTGGCAAGGGCCCACTGCAATACCTTTTCCCCATTTGAAGAGGTACAGACAGACCCGTCCCGTTCCCCCACAAAGGCCTTGAGTGCTGCAGATGAGTTTACATAGGTTACGGGAACCATATCCGTTGCTGATTGCATAATTCCCACATCCAGCAATTCTTTATACGCCTGTTCAACGGCTCCCACAGTGGCCATATCCGCCATGGGGCACCCGGCATGGAGATGGGGAAGCAAGACTTTCTGGTCTTTGTGGGCCAGGATATCAGCAGATTCTGCCATAAAATGTACCCCACAAAAAATCAGAAATTCACGATCTTGCACAAGGGCCGCATCCCGGGCAAGTTTTAGAGAATCACCACTCAAATCTGCAAACTGAAATAGCCCCTGACTCTGATAGTGGTGACAGAGTATCAATATATCATTGCGCAATTCAGTGATACGCTGGCGAATCCGTTCCTCAATTTCCTGTGATTGCAGGCTATAATACTCGGCCCCCAGATCTTTTTGTTGCAACAGCATCAATCCACTCCTTTTGCTATAGGTCTCAAACATGAATACATTCCCGCCTCTTTTTTTACCACTCGCATCTGTTTAAAGCAAGACAGGAAGGGGGGACAAAAAAAGACCCTGTGCAGATATTCTGCACAGGGTCTGATGTTTTATGTTTTGAATATGTTAGAAAATATTAACGGATGACTCTTACCCAGGTTGCCTGAGGGCCTTTATCGCCCATACTTTCGGCATACGACACAGTGTCACCCTCTGTCAACTCATCAAGCTTTACATCTTTGAGAGCATTTTCATGAAAATAAATCTCGCGTTCATCACGGCCCACAATAAATCCATAGGACTCATAGGGCGAGAGTTTACGAATCACTCCCTGCTGAGTACCTTCCTCGGCCACATCTTCAGCAGCTGTTTCATGTTTCCGTTTTTTACGCA
>JAOZKX010000331.1 GCA_029935135.1 Desulfocapsa sp. | reverse complement strand
TGTCCCTGCCGGCTTTGGTTCTCCTGGGGGAATCCAGTTATGGTCTGTATATTCTGCAGCAGCCTGTGCATCTTGCCTATACGACATATCTTTCAGAGCATTTAGAACTGAGCAAAAATAATCATTTCTATGTCTTTCTTGTAATTCTGATATCCCTGGCCATTGCTTCATTCTATCTTATAGAGAAACCAGGAAAAGCGGCTATCTTTAAGCTGAACACATATATTGATTCCAAAATGGCTGGTAGGTTTCTGCGTTCTGGTAAGTAGCGCTCTGTTTTTTTTCTCTTTCTTCCATTATCATCGTTATTCTGTCAGTATAAATTCCGCTGGCTGTCTTTTGTGGTTATTTGCAGTCGTGTCTGCTTAGTTTTGTGATGCCGACTGCTTGAATTTCGCCAGCTGGCACACTCTTTTAAAGGCGATGGTCTGTTGCTGTGCGGAAAGATGCTTTTTTTTCGGATAATTTTTATGATGGGGACGACAAATGAAAATACGGATAACCATAATTCCCAGCATAGTGTTACTTTTCTTCACACTTACTGCAAATGGCTGGTGTGGAGAACAAGTGCTGAAGATGTCCACCACCACCAGTACCCAATCCTCAGGCCTTCTGGATATCCTCCTGCCTGAATTCGAAAGGGAGAGCGGTATTAAAATCAAAGTTATTGCAAAAGGTACCGGGGCTGCTATCCGAGATGGAGAGGACGGGAATGTGGATATTATTTTTGTGCATGCCAAGGGCCGTGAGATCACATTTGTCAAAGATGGGTTCGGCACTGAACGCTTTCCGGTAATGCATAATGATTTTGTTCTCCTGGGCCCAACGGAAGATCCTGCCCAGATTGGAGGAACAGCGGATGTTACTGCTGCCCTGAAGAAGCTTGCCGCTGTAAAAGCAGTTTTTGTCTCTCGTGGTGATGACAGCGGAACCCATAGCAAAGAGCAGGCCCTTTGGGCTGCAAGTGGTACTGCTCTGGTGGAACAAAAACGGGCTATTGTCAAAAAGGGAAAGAAGAGTGATATTGTTTTCAGGCACCCGGTGGATTCTGAGGACTGGTATCTCTCCATTGGGCAGGGGATGGGCAAGGTCCTTACCTATGCAGATGAGAAACGGGCCTATACCCTTTCTGATCGCGGCACCTATATCAAATACAAATATGGGAAGACACCAGCTATTGAACTGGACATTCTCAGTGAAGGGGATAGCAACCTGGCGAATCCATATGGTATAATTCCCGTAAATCCAGAGAGGTACCCCCATGTGAACTACCAGGCGGCCATGCAGTTTGTTCAGTGGCTTACTGGTGAACAGGGTCAGAAACTGATCGACAATTATCGTCTCGAGGGGCAGCAACTCTTTTACCCCGATGTGATCAGGTAACGACAGCTTCTGTTTTGTCCGTGCAGGGGAGAAGCAGTGTTCCGCTGTGTCCCTTTTTATGTTGATGTACTTTAGAGATTGGTGGATAGTGTCGTCATTATCCGAATTATGAGTTAACTGACCATAAATGTTTTATACGCCTTGGTAATAAGCCAATGGATCTTCTTTTAGACAGTCTGAAATCTGCATTTTTATTGCTGCTTGCCTGTGACCCGGAGCTGCTTGACATCGTCAGTGTCTCACTCAAGGTCAGCGCTGCCTCTACCCTTATTGCCTCGCTGATTGGTGTTCCCTGCGGTTTATTTCTTTCCTATTCCCGTTTTTACGGCAGACAATTGCTGCTGACCTGTCTGAATACCCTGCTGGCCCTGCCCACAGTGGTGATTGGTCTGGTGGTCTATTCTTTTATTTCCAGGCGGGGCCTGTTGGGCTCCTTTGAGCTGCTCTATACCCAGAAGGCAATTGTACTCGGGCAGGTGATTCTGATTGTTCCTCTGGTTACTTCCTTGACCATTGCTGCAATCAGCAAAATCGATAACCGCTACCGGAAAACAGCCTTGACTCTGGGGGCGACCCATTTTCAGATGGCGGTAGTGATCGTTAAAGAAGCTCGTTATGGCATCGTTGCAGCAATTATTGCTGCTTTTGGCAGGGTGATTGCCGAAGTGGGAATCAGCATGATGCTGGGCGGCAATGCCAGGGGGTTTACCCGCACCATGACTACTGCCATGGCCCTGGAATATGATAAGGGCGAATTTGTGCTGGCTGTTGCCCTGGGCCTGACTCTTATGACCATTGCATTTGCAGTGAACATGCTGTTTCACTTTTTCCAGGGAAGGAGCAGAGTCGATGCTGTATGAGGCAGATGAGCTGATCAGGAGATTCAAGGGGCGGACGGTTCTGAATCTTGGACATCTTGAAATTGAAAGGGAAAAAATTTATGCTCTTATTGGGGCAAATGGAGCTGGAAAGACCACACTTTTAAATCTTCTGGCCTTTTTAGACAGGCCCTCAACAGGACAACTGAAGTTTTGCGGGCAAATTGTTCATTCTGGCAGACAATCGTTGCTGGCCCTGCGGCGCCGGGTTGTACTTGTTGATCAGTATCCCATCCTTTTCACCGGTCCGGTCTGGAAGAATGTGGAATTCGGACTCAAGGTCAGGGGAATTGCAAAACAGACCCGGCTACGGCGAGTCAAAGAGGTGCTGGAGCTGGTCGGTATGGAGAAGTTTCAGACAGCCGATGCCCATACCCTGTCCGGAGGAGAAAGCAAGCGTGTTGCTCTGGCCAGGGCCCTGGCAATTACTCCGGAGGTGCTGCTCTGTGATGAACCCACTGCAAATGTTGATGAGGAAAATCAGGAAATTATTCTTACTATTCTGGAGAAGATCAACAGGGAAAGGCGGACCTCCATCGTTATGGCCACCCATTACCTTTCCCAGAGTCGACGCCTGGCGCATCATACCCTTATGCTGGAGCATGGGGAATTGTCGGCTAGGGGGAATGAAAACAGCTATAGCTACCGGCTGACAACAAAGGAAAATGGTTTTTTTCATTGCCGGTTGGCCAATCAGGTAACGCTGCGCTTGTCGTGTGCAAAATTTCCGGAAGTCCAGGAGTGTGGCAGGATCTACATTGATCCCGGGGAAGTCAACTTCTTACCTGGAGCAGAGGCAGTGTCCCTGGAAAACGCCTTGACTGGCCGTGTTATTCGGATTGAGCAGGACAAGGGGCTGATCCGGCTCACCATAGAGTGTGGAATCAAGTTAACTGCAGTTTCTTCGATGCAGGATTATCTGCTGCAAAAACCGATGATAGGAGAAGAGCTGGTGGTGAATATTCCGGATCAGAGCATTCTGTTTTCCTGAGAAATACAACAAATGCGGGTCGTTTCAGGCTCTTTGTTTCCTGTGATTGAAGAGTTGTGAGA
>JAOZKX010000330.1:2097-3318 GCA_029935135.1 Desulfocapsa sp. | reverse complement strand
TGTTAATCTTAATGTACTATGAGAGAAATTATATTATATGAGACTGCATCGGGGAAATGCCCTGTTGAAAGCTTTTTAGATTCACTAAACCCAAAACAAGCTCTGAAAGTAACATGGACATTGCAACTTATTGAAGATTTACCTAAAGTTCCCACTCAATATTTTAAAAAACTTGTTAATACTGATGAAATATGGGAGGTCAGGGTAATTTTCAAAAGTGACATTTTTCGCCTACTTGGCTTCCTTGATGGTAACAACCTCATAGTTTTAAATCATGCTTTTCAAAAAAAGACACAGAAAACTCCAAAACAAGCCATAAGAACTGCGGAGAAAAGAAAACAAGATTATTTTGAGAGGAAAAAACAATTATGAAAATATTAAATAGCTATATCTCGACACGAAAAAATCAAGATCTTGTATTTGCAGAAAAATTTGAAAAAGGCTACGAAGAATTCAAAATTGGTGTACTTCTCAAGGTAGCACGAGAAGAAGCTGGTTTAACTCAAGAACAACTTGCAATAAAATTGAAAACCAAAAAATCTGCTATTTCTCGTATTGAAAATCATGCGGAAGATATCAAACTATCAACAATCAAAAAATTTGCACTCGCCCTTGGGAAAACAATAAGGATAGAAGTTTCCTAATTTTCTTTTCCCATATGAGTTTTTCCATGACAAAAAGGCACGACACATTGTCAACCATATGTCGATTTACTGATTATTTTGACAGCCTGCTGCAAGAGAGCAAACTGAGGAACAAAAATGCGAAAGACATGTTTGGGAATTGTTTACTTGGGGTTGATATTTTTTTACATAAGTACTGTGTTTACAGGCTCGTCATTTGCTGACACTAATGTCTTTATTAATGAAATTGATGCTGATACTGCGGGAATCGATGTATTGGAATTCGTGGAACTCTATGATGGCGGGAGTGGCAACACTCCTCTTGATGGCTTAGTTGTTGTCTTTTACAATGGCAGTAGTGACTTATCTTATAATGCCTTTGACTTGAATGGTTATGTCACCGATGCAAGTGGATACTTCGTCTTAGGCAATAGTGGAGTTCCCGGCACCGATATCATCATCCCTTCTGACAGTATTCAAAATGGAGCTGATGCAGTTGCTATTTATAATGGTGATAATTCGGATTTCCCAAATGGCACTGCTGTAACTGTAAGTAATCTTGTTGACGCAGTCGTATATGACACTGATGATATGGATG
>JAOZKX010000330.1:0-2087 GCA_029935135.1 Desulfocapsa sp. | reverse complement strand
AGGATGATGCAGGGTTGTTAGTACTGCTCAACCCAGGTGAACCCCAGATAAACGAAGGAGGGGCAGGTGGTAAGGACTACCATTCCAGTCAACGGTGCCCAAATGGGACTGATGGGCCTGGAAACACTAGTAATTACATGCAGTTTCCACCAACTCCAAAGAGTGAAAACACTTGTGGTGTTAGTTTTATTCATGACATCCAAGGCGACAGTACCTCAAGCCCGGTTGTGGGAACCGAAGTGACAGTTGAAGGTGTAGTTATTGGAGACTTTCAGACGAGTTCGCATCTTGGCGGTTTCTTTGTTCAGGAAGAGGAAAGTGACTTTGATGGCTCAAATATGACCTCAGAAGGTATTTTTATTAACGATGGCAGCAGCCCCACCACAGATGTAAATGTCGGTGATGTTGTGCGTGTAAGTGGAACAGTGGCAGAATATTATTCACTCACTGAACTGCAGAATGTGACAGTGACAGTTGTCGGTACTGGAGTCGCCACCGCGGTAACTGTTAGTTTGCCTATCTCATCCCTCAATGAATGGGAGCAATATGAAGGGATGCTTATAAATATCCCCCAGACTCTTTATGTGACGGATAATTACAATCAAGGTCGATATGGTGAAATAGATCTTTCTGTAGGGAACCGACTAAACATGCCGACCAACATAGTCTCACCGGGCGCACCAGCCCTCACTTTACAGGACTTGAATGACCGCAGTCGAATCCAGTTGAATGATGGCAGCAAAACTCAGAATCCCTCTCCGGTTCCCTATTTTGACATTGATAATACTCTTCGTGCCGGAGACACCCTTCCTGCTTTAGAGGGAGTTCTTTCCTATAGCTATGGAACTTATGAAGTATACCCCACGATGCCAGTCAGTTTTACGAGGGTTAATGAGCGCCCGGCATTCCCTGAAAATGCTGGCAATTCACTTAAAGTGGCCAGCTTCAATATATTGAATTACTTCACAACCATTGATTCTGGCAGTGGCATATGTGGGCCATTATCAAATTTAACTTGCCGTGGTGCAGATTCCCCAGAAGAGTTTGACCGTCAGCGTACTAAAATTCTTGGCGCTATTGCAACAATGGATGCTGATGTGATAGGTATAATTGAGATTGAAAACCACCCGGTAGATGATGCACTCAAAGATCTTATTGCAGGCCTTAATAATATAGAAGGGGCAGGGGTGTATGATTATATCGACACAGGGGTGATTGGTACTGATGCCATTAAAGTAGCTTTTATTTTTAAGCCTGGAAAGATGACACCCAGGGGCTCATATGCGATCCTTGACTCCTCTGTGGATCCACTTTTTTTAGACACAAAAAATCGTCCTTCTCTCGCCCAGACATTTCAACAAAATGATAGCAGAGAAAAATTTACCATTGCTGTCAATCACTTCAAGTCTAAAGGGTCTGCATGTGATAACCTCGGCGATCCCGATATGAATGATGGGCAGGGAAATTGTAACCAGACTAGAACGAACGCAGCTACAGCTTTAGTTAATTGGTTAACAACTGATCCTACCGGAAGCAGCAACCAGGACTTTCTGATTATTGGAGATTTGAATTCTTATGCTATGGAAGATCCCTTAACTGCCATTAAAAATGAGGGGTTTATTGACTTGATAGGGGCAATGGGTAAGGGAACCCCCTATTCATATGTTTTTCAAGGACAAGCCGGTTACCTTGACCACGCGTTATCATCGCCCAGCATGTATAAGAAAATTGCAGGCATCAGTTTGTGGCACATAAACGCTGATGAACCTGCAGTACTTGACTATAATCAGGCTGATTTATACAGCCCAGACCTTTATCGTTCCTCAGATCATGATCCGGTGCTCATAGAGTTAAAGTCCAGTTTTCCTTGGCCCATGTTTATGCCGGCTATAAGAGGGAGTCAACAATAAACACAGAGTGGTGATGCAAGTATAAGAAAACCAATATGTTCACCGTGAATGGCCAGTGGCTAAGTCAATCACACAACTGTCTACCCAGACTAAAGATTACTGCTGTTGCCATTAAGGGCGAGAAATTGTGATGCCATATCTAAAATGATGACCTTGTTCCTTAGAATAAGGCCTTAA
>JAOZKX010000329.1 GCA_029935135.1 Desulfocapsa sp. | reverse complement strand
ACTCAAGTTTCTGACTTGAAATTTCATATTCATTTAAATAGGTTATCGTGTTCTGTTTGCAATCTATCTCTGTAGGAGCCCTGCCCCCAGGGCGATCAGCACGGAAACCCAACATATTATCGCCCTGGGGGCAGGGCTCCTACAGATACATCTTAATATTAATCCAACAGAATATCTTTCTAACAAGGTGAAATGTCATTGAAAAACATAACTCCGAAACTTGAGTTATTATTTAACCATCGAATTAATAACAGTCAGTTCTTTAATCCCCCCTACCATGAACTGGGGCTTTTTCTATATTGCGATTATCCCATGCAGCTTGACACGCCTCTGCACCATCCTCTGGCCTTTCGCCCACAAAGAGACGACGAAGGGGAACATGAACCGGACTGGTGATAAAAGAGGCGACAGTGGTGGTCAGACGAATTTTATTAATGCCGATACGAAAATCCTCAAATGTGCCTTTAACTTTTACAGGTGTTGCCAGGCTGAAAAATTCAGGTCTTTTGGCCTTTGGTTTCACCTT
The DNA here is from genome assembly GCA_029935135.1 of Desulfocapsa sp. Taxonomy (GTDB): domain Bacteria; phylum Desulfobacterota; class Desulfobulbia; order Desulfobulbales; family Desulfocapsaceae; genus Desulfocapsa. Next base: position 2,797 of record JAOZKX010000329.1, on the reverse strand, counting down.
GAGTTTGATCTCTTCTGTTTTGAAATTAATTCTTGCCTCACCTTCGATACTCATCTGAGTGGTGTCCATAAAGATGGTGCGTTCCTGCATCAGACCATCTTCCATGATAAAACTGGCAACCAGGCAGTTGATGATGGATTTGGGCTCTCCATCAACTTCTGATGCCAGAGCAGACAACAGGTTCACAGCCCAGAGGTCAATGATCCCTGCATCAAAGTTTACAGGAACAAAGGCCAGGTCAAAATGACCCTTGCCATTGGCCATAAGAGCACTGAGTGATGGGGCTGTAGAGTCAAGAAGGATGTCAAGATTGAGAATACCCCCCATGGTTGATTCCGGCTTGGCCCGGCGTGCCAGGATCCCGATGTCAAGATGCTCAATGGAGGTGCCCAGATGGATCTCTGCTTCTGTTGCTGTGGGGTAAAAGGAGAACTCAAGCTTTGCTGTTCCGTCTGCAAGGTCGAGCTGTAAAGGGGCTATGGAAAACAGACCGTCCTGTAAACTGGAGTGGAGGATGCCCTTGCCAAGGGTGTCCTGGCCTGAGAGAACTTTTGCCATTTCAATGGAGAGCGTTGCATTCAATTTGGCCAGTGATTCACTGGACAACAGTGAAGGCATATCTCCTGTACTTTTTGTGCTTTTTTCGGGTGACTGCTCTTGAACTTCGTCTTTGTTCTCAGCGACTTCTTTTGTACCCTCAGGGCTCCAGTCACCAAGGGTAAAGTCATCAAGCTGCAGGATGTTGCTGTTAAACTCGACTATGACCTCGGGTTTGTCTCCACTGTCATTGACGCTCATACTGCCTGTTAAATCGCTTGAGCCTACTTTAACCGCAAGATTTGACAGGTCATAGCCTGTTTCAGAGGCCGTAAATTGAGCCTTTACACTATAAGGACCAAAAGGCGGAAGGTCGATTTTCAGGAAATCATTGAGGCTGTCCAGCCGCTCACCTTGAAGGGTCATACCCATGTTGAAGGCCTTCTTGTTTATGGGTCTGTCCATGGCACCGCTGAATGCGAGTTCTGTACCCGCTGCTGTAAAAGCGATAGTGATGGGGAGTTGATCGGGATCAGTGATGTATTTGACAAGGGGCATTCCCTGGATGGCAATGTTTACCGGAGTTGTATCAACGGTTCCATCCAGATTCAAGGAAATGGATTGACCGGGACTGGCACTGATTGCACCATTGAGGTCCTTGATAATCCTGGCTGTCTTGTCACCCGGGTCACCAAGAATCCATTTTCCGCCTTTCAGGTTTATGGTAAAATCTGACTGGCTGACAATCTCATTGAGGCTTTCTCCTCTGAGATGGAGACTCATGCCAAACTCTTCGGTGGAGGCACTGATGCCGTCAGCCATTTTGAGCCAGCTGAGAAGTGCACCAATGTCTACAGCACCAATGGAGACATCGAGGGAGAGCTGCTGTTCCTGGTCTTTCAGCCCAAAATCTCCATTGGCGGAAAAAACTGTTCCAGCAATTTCACCGGAAAGCTCAAGGGGCCACACCTGTTCCTGCGGTCGAAAAGTGTTCAGGGCTCCTGCATCAAGGTCAAAACTGTAACGCTGCTGTTGGAGACTTCCTTTGGCATGCAGGGTAACAGGTTTTCCGGCAGGTGCCTTACCGCTCAGTTCATCGAGCTGGAACGAGAGTGTCTTCTCTAAAACAGTATCCCTGTAGTGTATTGTAATATCTTCGAGAGAGAGCTTGTCGATTGCCTTAAAGCGTATGGACTTGCCACTGTTGTTGAGTGGAGGTGAGGTAACGGCCTCTGTTTCTTTAGTCTTCTCTGGGGAGGTAAAGGACCAGTTATTGATGTTATTTTCACGGCTTTCCAGAGTAACGCTCACCCCTTGCACAGTGATTTCATCGATGTTGACCTTTTTTTGCAGCAGGTCAAGCAGTCCCAATTGCAGTCGCACCAGTTGAAGATCAATAAAGTCAGTGCTGCCCCAATTCTGCGGATTTTCAATGCGGACTCCCTGGACTTCAAGACTTGGGTTCAGGGTAGGGAGCAGATCAACGGATCCTGTTATCCTGACCTGACGATCAAGGGCTGTTGAAGCTAGTTTTTCAACTGTTGGTCGAAGCGTATCCAGGTTAACGGTTATACCGAGGATTGAAACCATAGTCAGAGTTCCGGCAAACAAAAGAATTGGGGCCAGAATAAAAATGAAAATCCAGAAGAGTATTTTTTTCATGAATAGTTACCTTGATCTTTGAAATGAAAAAGAAAGCAGTTTTCGTCTGTCCGGATGCAGCAGATATCCTACTAGAAGAAGACCAGCTATGGCAAAGAGACCTGCAAAGAGAATCTGAGCAATACGCAGGTAGAAATTAATGGATGCCACTTTCTCTACCATTGTAGAAGTTCCAAGAAGAACGAGAAATGTGGTTAATCCGGAAATATAGGTCTTGGACATAGCATTGCCCGCAAACATCTGTTTACTGAAGAACAGGGTACACAGCAGCGTCAAAGCCAGGAGAAATGGGTAGGTGGGTACGGCAACAAGGAGATTGAAGACTATAATCATAGCCAGACCACCGATGCAGCAGGCCAGGGCGGTATCCTTCAGGGCTTGTGCGGATGCATTGGCGCTTGATGATCCAACCATGAAACAGATTTGGATCATGGCAAAGGCATAGGCAACCAGATTAAAAGAGAAGAAGATGATAACGGCAGTGAGGGCGACAATGGTACTGGTCAGAGCCTGTTTAATGCGTTCTTCCCGAGGCGGTAAAGATGGTGGCGGAGGTTTTGGTCCTGCTGGTGCCGGAATGGTTTGCGTGGCAAGGCTG
>JAOZKX010000328.1 GCA_029935135.1 Desulfocapsa sp. | reverse complement strand
TGGTTGCTGATTTGTCCACATTGATGCGATTGTTGAGATCCAGGCCAAAGGGCAGACTCATCTCATAGAGCAGTAAATACTGGGCAGCAAGGTCTCGCTGTCCAGGAAGACGATACCACTCGGGATCGTTATTGTGCATATTCTGGTTCAGTCGTTTTAAGATATCTGTGATGGTATACACATGGCGAACTTCCGGCTGAGAGCGGAACCAGTTGGCAAAATCCTCAACTTTCTGCAGGTACTCGGGATTATTAATACCGCCTTCTTCACCGGCATCAAGATCCCAGTCGATGATTTCAAGACCGGCCAGATGTTCTGCCGAAAAATCTGAAGCAATACGGAATGAATAGCTGTGGTCGAAGTATTTGATAAATTCATCATTCAGGTGAATGCGAGAGATTCCGCTGCTGGTAAGGAACATAAGGATAAGCATTATCCAGAATATGGGGGATTTTCTGGAGATGATAAAATCTGCAAAGCGGCTGAAGAATTTTGCTTTATTTCTGTGCTTTGTTTTTGTTTTCAGGGGCAGTACAGCCATTAAGGCGGGCATAAAGAATACTGAATAAACAAAGGCGGAGATCACTCCCATGGCGACAATGTTTCCCAGATCACGAAAAGGAGGGGCATCGGAGAAATTCATGGTGAGAAAGCCGATTGCCGTACTCACGCTGGTGATGAGTACCGGTTGCAGGTTGATCCTGATGGATTCCTGAATTGCCTGCTGTTTGTCCATTCCTTTGCGCATCTGATGAAAGATCGTTACCAGAATATGAATGGAGTCGGCCACAGCAAGGGTAAGGATGATAACCGGCGCATTGGCGGAAGCAGGTGTCAGCATAATACCTAGCCATCCCGCAATGCCAAGGCCTGTAATCGTGGAAAGGATAATAACCAGTAGAGTACCGGTGGTCGCCAGGACTGAACGAAGTGAAATGACAATAAGGAAGAGAAGGAGAGCAAACATCAATGGGATAAGGGCACGCATATCCCTTTCCGGTGCCTCGCCAAAGGCCGCATCAATCATGACTCCGCCGGTGAGATAAATATCGAGAAAAGGATATTTATCCTCCATGACCTTGTGCAGGGCTATGGCGGCACCATTGATTGCTTCAAGATCATAGCTGTCATCATCGGGCTTGATGATGTTTATGTTGATGCTGCTTACGCTCCCTTCTTTACTGATAAGACTGTTGACAAGCATGGGTTCTGCAAGGGCAATGGTCTTAATATCTGCAATTTCTGATGCCGTAAGAGATTCAGCATTGAGGATAAGATCTTCAACAAGAAGATCGTCTTCCTCAGCTTGCGTGTGCTGGTAGTTGGTAAGAGAGTCCACACGACTGGAAAATGGAAGTTTCCAGGCCTCTTCCGTGAGAAATTCCAGGGCAGCAAGGGTTTGTGTTTCAAAAATATTACCGGATTTGGGGGCGATAATATAGAGAACATTTTCAATCTTGGTATAGGTTCGTTCCAGGGCTTCCAGTGCCTGAAGCTGCGGATTCTCTTTGGAAAAGAACATGCGGGAGTCATTGGAAAAAACCAGAAAGCGCATACCGCTTGCCGCTACCAGGGCAAAGGTTAACAGCAGTGGTATAATATACCAGCGATATTTGACAACGACCCGGCCTATCCAGTTTTCAATACTTACCATTTCTGTATCTGCTTCTATGCTGCGTTCTTTTTGCTGAACAGAGTCTGAATCCAGATGCCGCTGAGCAGATAGGAGTAGAGCCAGGTACCCAGGATGATCAGGATAAAGGCCTTGATAATATCCATGGAAGTCCCGGTCAGGGAAAACCCGGGGACAAAGCCAAAGAGAAAAGGCCCAAGGTAAAGAAATTTGGCAAACTTAAAGGCAGAGAAGGCGGTCTTCCACATATTTGCCTTGGCAATGGTGGCTCCGGCAAAGGCTGCTATGCACACTGGCGGGGTGATGTTGGAATCCTGGGAGAGCCAGTAGACAATCATATGGGCGGCAAGAACATTGACCCCAAGATGGGTAAGGGCCGGGACTGCAACAACAGCCGTGATAAGATAGGCGGCAGTAACCGGGACTCCCATGCCAAGAACCAGGGAGGCAAGGGCAATAAGGAAAATGGTCATAACAAGTGAACCACCTGACAGTTCAATGACGATATCTGCAAAGGTGAGTACCAGACCACTGAAGGTCAGGACTCCGATAATAATCCCAATAACACCAACAGTGGCGCCGATTTTGAGACTGGACTCTGCCCCTTTTCTGGAGGCTTCCAGGAATTCTTTTGGCCCTATACGCGTTTCTTTACGAAACCAGGAAATAACGATACAGGAGACAAGGCCAAGGATGGCAGAATAGCCAGGAGAATATCCCAGGAGCATAAAGATGGTTATGACAATAAGCGGGATGGTATAATACCATTCTGATTTAAAGATTTCCCAGGCACTGTGCTCTGATTTTTCGCCGACAATATTATTTTTCTTGGCTTCATAATGGACCATTACAAAAACAGAGAAAAAATACATAATTGCGGGAAAGAGGGCAACCAGCATAATACGGGAATAGGGTAGACCGGTAAGTTCTGCCATGATAAATCCACCGGCACCCATAATTGGTGGCATAAACATGCCACCGATGGAGGCAGCAGGTTCTATGCCGCCTGCAATATGGGGCTTAAATCCGGCCTTTTTCATCATGGGGATGGTGAAGGCACCGGTTGATACAGTATTTGCTATGGCGCTGCCTGAAATGGAACCAAAGAGTCCTGAGGCAATAACGGCAACTTTCCCGGGACCGCCAATTTTGTGACCCACTGCAGCAAGGGGGAAATCGATAAAAAACTTCTGCGCACCGCATTTTTCAAGAAATGCGCCGAAGAGAACGAAGAGTAGAATGTAAGTAGCCAGGACATTTGCCATAATGCCAAATATTCCATCACTCTTATAAAAAATAGAGGTGCAGAGGGCAGGAAAGGTGTCACCGGCATGAGAGACCAGATCTGGCATGTAATCTCCATAAACTCCGTAGGAAAGCATAATCACGCCAATGACCACAAAGATATTGCCAACTACTCGTCTGGCCAGTTCGATGCCTAACAATACACCAATAATTGCAATAGTGGTATCAAGGGTTGTTTCGGCCCCGGTCCGATAGTTGATGGCCTCAAAATTGTAAATCCAGTAGCTGATGCTGATGATGGACAGCACAATGAGGATATAATCAATGACTCGTCCTATGGTCGATTTTGATCGATAGATAAGAAAGACCAGCACATAGGTTATAATAACATATATTCCACGATGGTACTGCGTTGCAGCAGGAGATATAACAGCGGCATAGGAATAAAAAAGG
>JAOZKX010000327.1:3036-3349 GCA_029935135.1 Desulfocapsa sp. | reverse complement strand
AGCTGACCGGTTCCGCTTTGCTCCGGTCGGCACCAGAATCCATATAGCATGAGCGAGCTGACCAAAGACGAGCAGAGCGCTTTTTGCAAAGCCTGCAACTGCAACCACAGCCTGCCTCGCCAACCTGCCCTTGAAGCGGCGAAAAGGCTTATGGTTGCGCTGCACAGAGAACTGGATATCACCTCACTCTATGGAGTAGCACGAGGGAAAATGTTTGGTGTTATGGTCTGCCGGACACGCTCCGGAAAGATAGTAATTTTAAAAGCCTTTTCCGGACAGTTTGAGAGTCACTGGGAAATTGAAGGCTGGGTCC
>JAOZKX010000327.1:1499-3026 GCA_029935135.1 Desulfocapsa sp. | reverse complement strand
TCCACCCCTTTTTGATGTACCGAAATTTGATGCCTTAAATATTCCCATGGAAAAAAAAATTAAATCATTAAGCAGAGAGCTTGAGCAACAGGACCTCTCCGATAGTGCCCGTTCCCAGATCAAAGAGCAGCGAAAACAGCTGTCTCAGCAACTGATGAAAGATATCCACAGCCTGTATCGTCTACATAATTTCAAGCAAGAACAATGCAGGCTCCATGATCTTTTCCCGGAAGGATCTGGTATTCCTACAGGCACAGGGGACTGCTGCGCCCCCAAACTGTTAAACCATGCCGCCTTACATGATCTGCACCCTCTGGGACTTACCGAATTTTACTGGGGAAGAACAAACAAGTCAGACACACGCCACGAAGGGATTTTCTATCCTGCCTGCAAGGATAAATGTTCTCCCATTTTAGGATTTCTTCTCTGTGGCATCGGGTAACTGCAAAATGTTTATTCGCTGGCAGAGCAAACTCTACAACAATATGCAACAAAGCTGCGTTTGGGTGGTAATCAAAGATTTGCGACAGGACAACATTTATTGGGGCAGGACAGTCTTCTTTTCATCCACTTCAAGCTGTTCCAGGATCGCTTTAAAAGAAAAATCATAGTGCTGCACTTGCGGATTCAAAACGCGCGAAAATTGTGTGAAATCGATTTTATCCCAATTTTTTTCGGCAAAATTAGCCATAAAAAGATCAGCATTGTGTTTACCGAGTGAGAATATTTCCGTCTTGTCTGGCTCACCGATAAAATCCCGACCCAAATGATGGTCATGGGCCATAACCAGAAGCCAGGCAATGTCGGCAAAAAATCCACCGACAACGGAAACCATCTCACCTGACTGCACCTTGCGAATTCCATCAGCCATATAATCAATACCGCTGACAAATATATCCTTTCCGGGAACAAGGTTATACTTCCTGGCTCCTTGAATGGCGCCTAGTGCCATAGCAGTGTTAGCCGACCAGATGGCAGCTATTGGTATTTCCTGCCCGGTCTGATAACGATAAAGCAGACCTTCGGTTACTGCTTCTGCCTTGTCAATCTGCCAGTAAGCAGGGACTACCTGTAAGAGGACAACATCTTTGTACTCCTCAAGTGCTGCCCTCAACCCTCTCACTCGTTCTTCGTTAAAAGAAGTTTCAAAAACTCCGGCCAGAGCAAGAATATATAACTTGCCGTCACTGTGATACAGATTTGCCTGAATGGCCTGGTCAATGATCGATTTTGCAACCTGATAGCCGGCAGTAAAATCATCAATCTGCATCTGCCCGATCCAGTGCAGCAGCTTTTCACGGGGTGATCCTATTTTTTCCTGTTCCGGAAGAGTGAGAGCACCAAAGAGCAGTGCTTTGATTCCAGCTTTATTTGCAATTTCAACGGAAAGACTGCCGATGTTTTTCTCACCCACCAGAATCATATAATCAGGTTTGTTCTTTCGTGATGCTACCGTACGAGCGATTTCTACCGCCTTGATATGATCCCTGTTCGAATACAACACTTCAAGGTCAAGTATTTGAAGTT
>JAOZKX010000327.1:0-1489 GCA_029935135.1 Desulfocapsa sp. | reverse complement strand
AAGCCGGCTTTAATGGATCTCTCCAGAGAGACAAAAATTTCATCTTCCGACGCAACACTGACAAAAGTCACCTGCATCTGCTGCTCGGAGCTTGCCAGAGCAGATCCTGTACAGAATAGAAGCAAAGCAAAGAGTACAGAAAGGCAGCATAGCCTCAATGCTCCCATATTCTTTGACGACTCAAGCATGACCTTTCCCATTGGCTATCATCACGGAGTAAGGACATCCAGAGAATAGGTGATTTGACAACCATAAAAACGCAGATCAGGAGAATACGCTGTAAACCTGAGAAGAAAATAGACCCAGTAAAAGTAGTGCGAATTATCGATGATGGGGGAGGAGATAGATGCTGTCCCTATGGACTGAACGGTTGCCATACTACCGGCTGTTTCCAAATTGAACATTGGAGCCATATTTTCCGGAGTATCCGCTGAAGAAATCATTCTTCGGTAGAAGGATACAGGAGAGTTGGAATGGAAATTTTCCTCCGCATCATTATCATAAACAAAGCATGTCAAAGCTGAAACAGCAGCACCATCCGGCAGATTAACGTAAGCCTTCATCCCAACGGGACTGGTTGTAATGGCAGTATATCTTATGTAATTGCCACCGGTCATGTTGACCACAGGTTGTCCCGACTGAAACAATGTCGGTGAAAAAGATGCCGGTCCCAGGGGATAATGAAACTCCCGGGTGATGATTTTCATCTTTTTCCCTAAAGGTACGACCACCACTTTATCGGCACCCTGTACAGATGAAGACAAAAAACTGAGTAGTAAAACCAACAGCAATACCTGATACTTTTTCATCCCCCCCTTCTTTTCAAAAGATGCTTCCCTTATTATTCAATCACAAGAGAAGATTTTTTAACAGAAATTCAAGAAAAAAATCAAAGAACGATTCAGTACAGTGATAGTCTATTCTCGGACAAGCTCCTAGCAAGACAATATTTTCACAAGGCAGCTTTGCATATCTGACAACTGAAACGGCTTGCTTAAAAAAGCATCAGGCGCCCCACCCTTCTCCTTCATAAAAGTAAAATCATCTTCATAATAGCCACTGCTCAATATAATTGGCAAAGCGGGATGGGTTTCTCTCAACGCAGACATAACTTCAAGACCATCCATTTCAGGCATTGAGACATCAATCACCGCAGCACAAAAAACGACACTCCCCTCACTCACTATTTTCACAGCTTCCTGCCCATTCACGGCGGTATACACTGTAAGGCCTAGCATTTCCAACATTTTCCTGCCAATATTGAGAACCATCTCTTCATCATCAGCAAGCAGGATATTTCCTGACAACTGAACGACCTCACTCAGGATACCATCATCAGTGGAGGCAGTTTGCTGAGAAGTAAGCAGCGATGGCAGCAACAACCTAATCGTGCTTCCCTGACCCGGAGCACTCTCAACCGTCAGAGCACCGTGGTGAGCCTGCGGAACACCTACAGTTAGTGCAAGACCGAGCCCTCTACCGACAAATT
>JAOZKX010000036.1 GCA_029935135.1 Desulfocapsa sp. | reverse complement strand
CAGAACCTGGTGGACCGTCTGCTGGCAGCAGGAGAGCGTGTGGGGGAGCCACTATGGCAACTTCCCATTGATAAAGAGTATGTAAAACAGATTGAGTCTGATGTGGCCGATATAAAAAATACCGGTGGACCTGCGGCTGGAACCATTACTGCAGCCGCATACCTGCAGACCTTTGTTGGGGAGACACCATGGGTGCATCTGGATATTGCCGGGACCGCATGGGGTTTTACAAAAAAATCATATATTCCCAAGGGTCCGTCGGGTACAGGTGCACGCACATTAATTGAGCTCATCAGAAACTGGAAGAAGCTTTAAACAGCTGTTTAGAAGATTCATCAGTGGCTGTCTTTGGCCGTCTGTTATCGACTCTGGGGCATTCCGCTAAAAAAAACTTGATTACTACTCAAGCTCAGCTTTGTTGCATAGTGTTGTAGGAGCACCCAGAGGGCATAGCACTCGCCCCTTGCGAGCGAATAAACATGTTGCCAAACCTGGAAAATCGCTCGCAGGGGCGAGCTCCTACAGTTCAACTTAGCAGTTACCTGAGTTTTGATGGTAATCAGGAAAAAGAATGGGAAATCCAGTTTTGCAAAAGAAGTGTGATCTAAAGGGCAGGAGTATGCCATCCATCTGTATTTCTGTTGTCAGCCATGGTCAGGATGATCTGGTTAGAGAGCTCCTGGAATCGCTTGCTGCACATTGCTGCTGTGAGCAGTTAACGGTTATTGTCACAAGAAATATCCCTGACACCACTCAACCACATTTTGAGCAGTACGCCTTTCCAGTTACACTGCTCAACAATACAACCCCCAGGGGTTTTGGCGCCAATCATAATCAGGCGTTTTTGCACTGCCGGGAAGATTTTTTTTGTGTGGTGAATCCTGATATTGTATTTGTTTCTGATCCTTTTCCCCATCTGACAGCCGCTGTTGCAGGCAGTGAAATTGGGGTGGCAGCCCCACTTCTAGTGGATTCTGATGGGGGGCTACAGGACAGCTGGAGGGATTTTCCTTCTCCTGTGAGAATTTTGCAGCGTCTCGTGTTCAGGGAGAGCAATGGTGAGGATTTACAGCTTCCTGAAACATCCCTTGCACCGGACTGGGTTGCGGGTATGTTTATGTTGTTTCCGACAAGTATCTATAGTAGAATTAATGGTTTTGACGAGTCCTATTATATGTATTGTGAAGATGCTGATATTTGCAGGCGTCTGGCCTTACAAGGGTCTGGGACTCTGGTTGTCAGCACTGTCCAGGCAATACATGATGCCAGGAGAGCCAGCCATACAACAGTACGGCATTTATCCTGGCATATTAGTAGCTTGTTACGATTTTTTATAAAATATCCATTCTATACACTGTAAGCCCCTGGCGAGGTGGATCTGTTTTGTGTCCGCTATGCGTTGAGACGGTTAAAGAGTAAAATTGATGCAACTGACATCCTCGGCATTACTGGCATTTTTGACAGCCACAGCGATTGCACTTCTTATTACGCCCTGGATAGCCAGTTGGGCATCCCGTAGAGGGATCTGCGATTATCCATCGGCCCGCAGAGTTCATCTCAAGTGTATTCCTAGGGCGGGCGGGATTGCTCTCTTTGTCTCTTTTCTTGTTGCCTACAGTGTGTCTCTTTATTTTTCTGAAGAGAAGTCACTTGTAATTCTCTTTCACAGAGAGCAGGTCTGTTTTCTTATTGGTGCCATCCTTATCTTCGCCGTTGGCCTTGTTGATGATATTAAGGGCTTATCTCCATGGCTGAAGCTTGCCGCTCAAATATTGGTGGCCTTACTGGTCTGGTTTGGTGGGATTAATGTTGAGTTGCTCTCAGTCGGTCTGCATGACGGGGTAAATCTCTCATCAGGTTTCTCTCTTTTTGTCACTGTCTTCTGGGTTGTTCTCTTAATCAATGCCATAAATCTTATCGATGGCCTCGATGGTCTTGCTGCCGGGGTCTGCCTCTTTGTTTCCTTTACCTTACTCGCCCTCTGTTTTTCCACTGGGAAGTTAATGGTTATTCTTGGTTTCAGTGCCCTGGCCGGCGCCTGTCTAGGTTTTCTTCGCTATAATTTTAATCCGGCCTCTGTCTTTATGGGAGATTGCGGCAGTTACCTCCTTGGATATTTGCTTGCAGTCCTGACCATTCAGGGTGCAATGAAAAGTCATGCAACCGTCGCTTTGCTTATCCCCATTATTGCCCTTGGTGTTCCTCTTCTTGATACTTTATTGGCCCCCATTCGTCGCTTTATCCTGGGAAAGAAGATGTTTCTGCCGGACCAGAGTCATATTCACCACCTTCTGCTGAAACTTGGCTATTCTCAACGCAAGGTTGTGGTGATTATCTATGGCATAACGGTTGTCCTGGGTCTGGTTTCCCTGGCCTTTGTTTTTATGAAAGATCAGTTGTCCGCCTATATCCTCGTTGTCCCCGGTGTTATGATCTTCCTGGGGGTGAAAAAACTTGGCTATCTGGAATATGTTGCGGCAGACAAAATTCTAGGGTGGTTGCGGGATCTTACCGATGAGGCTGGCTTGAGCAATGAACGGCGCAGTTTTCTCAACCTTCAGATGCAGATTATGCAGTCAGCAACGGTGGATGATCTCTGGGCGAATGTTACGGTTGCGGTGGAGAAGCTCGATTTTGATATGGCTGAACTCCATTTTAACGATCTGGCAGGGACATTGCGAAATTCGGGCGAAACGCGTATGAAATGGCAGCTGCAAGGGAGCGAAGAGTTTAATTTTAATGAACAGTACCAGTTTAAACTTGAGATGCCGCTGATGGACGGAGTGGAGACAACATATGGAATATTGTGGCTGGTTAAGGATTTAAAGCGAAGCAGTATGAGTCATTACACACTGCGGCGGGTTGAGCATTTACGGCGGACGATTATTGGAGTCTTGAACAGGTTTGCTGAATAATAATATGTTGAATCGTATCATCAGTTTTTTTGTTGCCGTTTTTCTCCTCTTTAATCTGGTGGTCAGGATATACTCGCTGCATAGCCACGGCGTTAGTGGTACGGGCTTGTCGTTGCTTGCAGGAGGCCTGGCACTGTGCATCTGGTTTCGACCCGCTCTCTTGAATCCGCTCTGTTTGCTTCTTGGCCTTTCTCTGCCGCTCTATGGGTTCCAGTCATACACCCTCTATAATCATGTTTTTGAGTTTGTGATTGTTCTTCTTGGCTGCCAATTCTTTCTGGCCGCCAAAGGGAGAGTCGTGGGGGAAGCAAAAGGGGGGCGCGTTGTCACTCTTTTTGCCTGTTATATCCTGCTGGCCTTGCTTTCATTACAGTTGCTGCCCTTTTCTCTCTTTCTGCAAAGGCTTTCCCTGTGGGGAGTGTTTGATTTCAGTAACTATCTCTTTTCTGTTAGCCCGGAAAATCCTCTCTACAGCGTTGCCGCCGTCAACAGGCTTCTGCTCTTTTTTCTCTTTATCTGCTTGCTGAACCAAACGGCGGCAGCAGGGGGAAAATATAAAAGGATCTTCACCGGTTGTGCCATAAGTGTGATTGGTGCAGGCTTACTTGGGGTATTGAATCAATTCGATATCATGTCCCTCACCTGGTACCGGCCAAATTTTCGAGATGCCTCCGGGGTTGCACGTCTGCATTCTGTCCTTGGAAACCCTGGTTGGTTTGCAGAATATATGGTGCTCTGCACCCCTTTTCTTCTCCTTTTTTTCAATACCAGGAAAGCTGGATTCTTGCGTCTGTCTGGTTTGAGCACACTCCTTGTTCTTGTTGCTGTCAGTCTGTTGTTGTCCGGATCCCGCAGCAGTTGGCTGATTTTTTCTGTTCTACTTGGTTTCTTCTGTTTTGCCGTATTGCTGTATGGAAAAGCAGGGGCTGTGATTTCCTGGCGGGATGTGCGGCTTGCCACCATTCGGGTTGCCTGTATTGGATTGGTCTGCAGCTGCCTGTTGGGAGGGGGGATTCTCCTGATGAGTCTGGGGAGTGAGAGTCGTCAGGTATCCACTGAGGAATCCACCCTATCCAGAACAGAGTATCTTGTGCAGAGAATACAGAGTATAGCAGCGCCAGAGGAGAGGTTGAAGGTGTGGCAGGAATCTCTGGCCCTGGTTGCTGAGAGTCCTCTCTATGGCCTGGGCTATGAGAGCTACCGTTGGCATATGCAGGTGATGGGTGCCATTGCCGATTCAAACTTTACAAAAAGTCGACAGACAACGATTGACTGGGAGACAGCGCATAATTTGTATATTCAGCTCAGTGCAAGTAATGGTCTGGTCGGCCTTGGGCTTTGGCTTCTGTTGATCTCTTTTATTTGTCTGTTACTGGGCCATGATGCCTTTGTAAACCGGAGTCTGCAGAGTTTTGTCCTGCTAATGGTGATATTTGGGTTTCATGCCTATGGTCTGGCCCAGTCTATGCAGTATGTTGCATCTATCTGGTTTCTCCTTATTCTCATTATTGGTTATGCCATGCTGATAGATAGGAGAGTCCAGGTTCCATGGATGGTGCAGAGCGGTCGTCTGTTGGTAGGCATGGCCTTCATTGCCGTCGCTGCCGGGGCGATCGTTTATGGAAGCAATATGCAGTCGCACCTCCTTGCTGAGCGATATGGACTACCGGTGTATGGACAGGAGAGCAATGGGGCAGTATATAGTGGGTTTTATCCTCTGGAAGACTGGGGGGAGGATGGATATTATCGTTGGAGCGGCAGGGCGGCAGAGATACGAATGCAGCATCCCGGAGTTGTGCAGTTTGGTTTTGCCTGTTATGCCCCTCGCCTGGCCGAGCGGCCAATACGGTTGGATGTGACGCTCAATGGCCGCTTAATCGATACCTATCTCTTTGAAACTGCCGAAAAGGTGACACGGGAATATATGCTTTCCACTCAGGGTGGACAGGCGGAAAGCAGGATTCGTTTCCATGTTTCAAGAACATGGTGTCCACAACTGGAGAATATGAATGCGGATTCCAGACATCTGGGGGTGGCTGTCAGTGAACCCGAGTATCTTTGACCATCTTCACTGCTTTCATCGATATTGTACTATCCAAAAATAACTGTTGATTATTTTTTTTACCCATTCTGGCATAGGTGATTGCTAACTCTTCATTTCTTGTTTATAAATCGTTAACATATTCATGAATTACAGGGGCAATTATTGCTCGATAAGGACATATATAAATGAAAAAAGCATTAATAACAGGAGTAACCGGACAGGATGGAGCATATCTTGCCGAATTTTTATTGCAAAAAGGATACGAGGTCCATGGTGTTAAACGCCGTACATCACTCTTTAATACCGACCGGATAGATCATCTCTATGAGGGGCCGCATCATCAGGGACGAAGGTTCATTCTTCACCACGGTGATATGACTGATTCCAGCAGTCTCCTTCATATCCTGCAGGAGGTACAGCCGGATGAAGTGTATAATCTTGCCGCCCAGTCCCATGTGGCCGTCTCTTTTGAAGAACCGGAATATACCGCTAATTCAGATGCCCTTGGGGCATTGAGGATACTAGAAGCTATTCGTACCATTGGTCTTGCTGAAAAAACCCGTTACTATCAGGCATCAACCTCAGAGTTGTTTGGTAAGGTGCAGGAAGTTCCGCAAACGGAGACCACCCCTTTTTATCCGCGCTCTCCATATGCCGTGGCCAAACTGTATGCCTACTGGATTACTGTGAATTATCGTGAGGCCTACGGTATTTATGCCTGTAACGGTATTTTATTTAATCATGAATCCCCTGTGCGCGGGGAAACATTTGTCACCAGAAAAATTACCCGTGCCCTGAGCCGCATTGTCCTGGGTCTGAAGGACAGTGTGCATCTCGGCAATATGGATGCCAAACGAGACTGGGGACATGCCAAAGACTATGTGGAGATGCAGTGGCTTATGCTGCAGCAGGAAAAACCTGAAGATTTTGTTATCGCCACAGGTCACCAGTATTCGGTGCGTGATTTTGTCAATGCAGCGGCAAAGGAGTTTGGTATTACTTTGAAGTGGCAGGGTGAAGGAGTCGATGAACAAGGCATAGTTGAGAGCGTTGAGAATACAGGAAAGAACGATCTGGATGCGAGCAAACATGTTCAACCCGGTGATGTTATTGTTCGTGTGGATCCCCGTTATTTTCGGCCAACTGAAGTTGAAACGCTTCTTGGCGATGCCACGAAAGCCAAAGAAAAGCTTGGCTGGGTTCCAAAGATCACTTTTGCTGAACTGGTGGCCGAGATGGCCAGCTATGACCTGCAGGAGGCTCGTCGTGATGCCCTCTGTAGAGATGAAGGGTTTCGAGTGAACACCTATAATGAGTAAAACAGCTCTTATACTTGGCGTTTCCGGGCAGGATGGTGCCTATCTGGCCAGACTCCTCCTTGAGAAGGGATACAGAGTTGTGGGTTCGTCCCGTGATGCGCAGATGTCTTCATTTGCCAATCTTGTTCGTTTGGGGATACGGGAAGAGGTACAGACAGAGTCTGTGTCATCCACTGATTTTCGCAGTGTCCTGCAGGTGCTGCAGAAGGTTCAGCCGGATGAGATTTATAATCTTGCCGGACAGAGTTCTGTTGGTCTTTCTTTTAGTCAGCCCATGGAGACCTATGAGAGTATCAGTGTCGGCACCTTAAACCTGCTGGAAGCTATCCGTATGCTGGAACTGCCTGTTCGTTTTTATAGTGCCGGTTCAAGTGAGTGTTTTGGTAATACAGACGGGGAGCGGGCCACAGAGGAAACACCTTTTCGTCCACGAAGTCCCTATGCCGTGGCCAAGGCCGCTGCATTCTGGCAGTTGGCCAATTATCGGGAGGCCTATGATCTCTTTGCCTGTACCGGGCTGCTTTTTAATCATGAATCCCCCTTACGTCCCGTTCGTTTTGTAACGCAGAAAATTGTTCATGAAGCCTGCCGCATTAAGGCCGGTCTACAGGAAAAGATGAAGCTTGGCAATATCTCAGTAAACCGTGACTGGGGCTGGGCTCCCGAATATGTTGAAGCCATGTGGTTGATGATGCAGCAGGACAGGGCCGAAGATTTCATCATTGCCACCGGGAAAACCTACAGCCTGCAGGAGATGGTTGAGACGGTTTTTTCTATCCTTGATCTGGAGTGGAAGGAGCATGTGGAGTTGAATCCAGATCTGCTGCGACCAACAGATATCAAAACATCCCTGGCCGATCCGGCAAAGGCAGAAAAGAAATTGGGCTGGAAGGCCAGATATTCCATGAAAGAAGTAGCAGAGATGATGGTTAGTGATTGTCTCAAGGGTCTTTCCTGAGCTTATGGTTGGCGATTTTAAAGGACGTCTTGTTGCCCTCTACCACTATCGCGGATTTGTACGCAGTATGGTGGCCAGAGAGTTTCGCATCCGTTATATGGGCTCCCTCCTGGGCAGTATCTGGTCCATTCTCAATCCTCTGGCTCTGATCACAATATATACTGTTATCTTTTCACGGGTCATGCAGGCAAAACTGCCTGGAATTGATGATACCATGGCCTATGGACTCTTTGTCTGTGCCGGGTTGCTCCCCTGGCTCTTTTTTGTTGAGCTGCTGAGCCGTTTTCCAAATATTTTTATAGAACAGGCTGCTCTTCTTAAAAAAGTCAGTTTTCCCCGCATTACCCTGCCCGTTATTGCCCTCTGTTCGGCAACTATCAATTTTGTTATTATCTTCAGTTTGTTAATGCTGTTTCTACTCGTTACTGGTCGGTTTCCAGGTTGGGTTGTTCTGGGGTATATCCCGCTTATTGTTGTGCAGCAGATGTTTGTTGTCGGTTTTGGAGTGATGCTTGCCAGTGTGAATGTTTTTTTCCGAGATATTGGCCAGTTTATTAATGTTATTATTCAGTTCTGGTTCTGGTTTACCCCCATTGTCTATGTGCAGACGATGATCCCGCCCGAGGCCCAGGCCCTGCTTCCGTTCAACCCGATGACTGCCTTTGTTCAGGCCTATCAGGATATTATCCTCTATTCAAGGTGGCCGGATCCCAGCAATTTTATCCTTCATTTTCTCGGTGCTGTGACGGCTCTTATTGTTGGTTTTTTTGTCTTTCATAAACTGGCAGATGAAATGGTGGATCAGCTATGAGCAGTCAGATCGTTGTTACAAACCTGGGGAAAAAGTATAAACGCTATCCCAATCGCTGGTCACGTCTTATTGAATGGATGACCTTTGGACGCTACCAGAACCATCAGTCCAAATGGATATTGCGTAATCTTCATTTTGAATTGGAAAAAGGTGAGTCCCTCGGCATTATAGGTGTGAATGGTGCTGGTAAATCAACCCTGTTAAAATTATTGACCGGTACATCCAATCCCACCGAGGGAAATGTTCAGTTGCAGGGCAGGGTTGCAGCACTGCTTGAACTGGGAATGGGATTTCATCAGGATTTTACTGGTCGGGTCAACGCCATGATGACCTGTCAGATGATGGGTTATACCCATGAAGAGGCACAGGAGCTGATCCCAAAAATAAAAGAGTTTTCCGAGCTTGGCGATTATCTTGAGCAGCCTGTGCGGGTATATTCAACAGGGATGCAGGTTCGTCTGGCTTTTAGTGCTGCCACAGTAACACGACCTGATATCCTGATCGTGGATGAGGCTCTGTCTGTGGGAGATGCCTATTTTCAGCATAAATGTATTCGTCGTATTCGTGAGTATCGCGATCTGGGGACCACTCTTCTCTTTGTCTCCCATGATCCGGGAGCGGTAAAGTCTCTCTGTAAACGGGCAATTCTCCTTGACGGTGGTAATATTGTAAGAGATGGTGTTCCCGATACGGTACTTGATTATTATAATTCGGTGATTGCCAGAAAGCGCAGCGATGAAGAGATTCAGCAGGTGACCGGAGATGATGGCCGGACCATGACCCGCTCCGGAAATGGCAAGGCCCGGATTATCGCTGTGGATATAAGTCATGACGGCGGAAAAACAGCGCGCACTTTTCTGGTGGGCGAGGATGTGGTTCTCAGCTGTCAGGTGGAGTTTGCTGAACATATCAATGATCCTGCAGTTGGCATTCTTCTGCGTGATAGAATGGGGAATGATGTCTATGGCACGAATACCAGCTATCTTGGCCAGAAAAAGCTGATAGTAAAAGGTGGTGAATGTCTCGAATTTGTGTTTTCCTTTCCACTGCATATCGGGCCAGGGAATTATTCTGTCTGTGTTGCTGTCCACGGTGGTGACTCCCATCTGGAAGAAAATTGTGATTGGTGGGATTGCTGCCTTGCTCTGCAGGTTGTGTCTGGCAGTGAACCTTCGTTTGTTGGTATTGCATCTTTACCCGTTACGGTTGAAGTCTCTACACTCTAAAACCTTTGGAAACTAGTTATGCTGGAAACAAATAATCCTCATATTGATATATCGGAACTTCTTGAGAAGATTGCCCTTGAACTGAAAAAAAATGCCCGGAAACAAGGCAATCCCACGGGCTCTCCGCAGGATGAAGGTCTTATCATCAACAATCCTTATTCCTGGGATCAGTTACAGGAAACATTGAATGCAGCCAAACAGAATGCTGATGCCGGGGCGGCAGTGAGTTCCATACTCCACAGTCGCAGTGGCATAAAGAGAATTGTTCGTCGGTTGCTTGCCAAAACGACAGCTTTAATGGGCCGTATCTTTACCATTCAACAGCGACATTTTAACAGCGCCATACTGCACAGTCAGCATCTTACCCTGGACGGCATTCACGGGATGAATCGTGACACTGCCCGTTTGGAAAAAAAGATGGCCCAGTTGGAGAAAAAACTGATGACCATTGATTTTCTAAAAACAGGTCTGGTCACTCAGGAACGAAGGGTTTCGATCCTCCTGGAAGAATTACGCAACCAGACAGATGGTCCTTCTGCAGAAAGGGGGCCTGCTCTGGCAGATGCAAATGTTCCTGATATCCTGGACCCGCTGTATCTCGCATTTGAAGATCAGTTTCGAGGTACTCGAGAAGAGATCAGGGAACGTTTGCTTGAATATATTCCCATTATTCAAGAAGCCGGCGCAGGTACGGAAAATCGGATAATTCTTGATATCGGCTGTGGCCGCGGGGAGTGGCTGGAGCTGATGAAGGATGAGGGCTTTACTGCGCAAGGTCTGGATCTGAACAGTGTACTGGTTGAAAAATGCCGGGAGCGTGGTTTTGAGGTGGAAGAAGAAGATGCGCTCAGTTATCTGCGTACGCTCCCCGATAACAGTCTTGGGGCAATTACATCGTTTCATCTGATAGAGCATCTGGATTTTGATACGCGGGTTGCTCTGTTTGATGAATCTGTGAGAGTCTTAAAACCTGGTGGGGTGGCAATATTTGAAACACCTAATCCACGCAACCTTCTGGTGGGAGGCTGCAATTTTTGGGCAGATCCCACCCATCTTCGCCCGCTCTATCCGGAAACCCATCAGTTTCTTATGGAGTACAGGGGCTTTTGTAAAGTTGAGTTGCTCTTCCTCCATCCCCATGACGAAGAGCAGCGTCTGCCCGAGGATGAGGCTCCACAGCTTGCTGTTCGTCTCAATGAACTGCTCTCCTGTGCGCGAGACTATGCAGTTATCGGTTATAAAGTATGAAAAAGCCCATTGCCATAGTTATTCCATGGTTTGGGGAACATCTTAAAGGGGGGGCAGAGCAGCTTGCCTGGCAGGTTTCCAATCGTTTGGCACAACGGGGACATCGTGTTGAAGTCCTGACCAGTTGCTGTTCATCTTTTCTCGACGACTGGTCCGGGAACCAATTGAACTCCGGGGTGGAGCAGATTGGTGCCCTTACTGTGCGCAGGTTTAAGGTTGATAAGCGAAGAACAGATCTGTTTAATAATGCCAATACCCATGGCCTGGCAGTACCAGCTGGGAG
>JAOZKX010000326.1 GCA_029935135.1 Desulfocapsa sp. | reverse complement strand
TTCAAAACTAACTAAAAAACGGGGTTATGTCAATTAGCAACCCTCGATGGCAGCACCACCACCACTTTTAGCTTTAACTTTTACACTGTCTCCAGCTTTGAGGCTGTTTTTCTTACAGGTCATGGTTACTTTGTCGCCATCAGAAGTGTCAACAGTACATTTTACAGTAGCTGCAACAGCAAAGGTGCTTAATGCGAAAGTGAGAGCCAATACTACAGATACGATACCTTTTTTCATTTGCTTTCTCCTCAATATGATTAAATAAATTCCTGGATTGTTCCAGAATAAATACTACCAAATCCTGACGAACTACTATAGAGAGCCAATCGTCAATTGTCAACCAAAATCAACAAAATAATGAATGCTAATTCATTATTTTGTTGATATCATTTTCAAGCACCGCATGGGGCACATAGCCGGGATATTTCTTCACCACAGCGCCCTTGCTGTTCACAAGAAAAGAGGTGGGAATCCCGACAACACCACCAAAATTTTTGGCAGTAGAACTATCTGCCATCAGAACAGGATAATTTATTGAACGCCTCTCAATCAGACGCTTTACAAGCTTTACTCCACCCTTGTCAACCGAAAGTCCAATTACAGAAAACCCTTTCTCACCATACTCATTCTGGAGATCAATCAAATTTGGTATTTCCTGCATACAGGGCGGGCACCAGGTGGCAAAAAATGTAACGAGTAATGTTTTCCCGGCAAAGGTGCTGCTGGAGACATCATCTCCGGTCAATGCATCAGAAAGGGAAAACGAAGGCATCTTTCTAGCTGCCAGAACATTCTCTGCCGTAAAAAGAAACACAACACTGCACATAAATGCCATTGCCAGACAAGCTGACATTTTCAATTGCTTCATGGACAAAACCCTCATTAATAGCTTATTAGTTATTTCAATGAAATATATTCGCAAAACAAACGACACTCCTGCACGATAACAATAAGTCAGGAAAAATGCCTTTATGAAATACTTTCCCGCAATAAAAAAACAGAAATACAATTTCTAAGCTACTAAAATATTCTATATCGGGGAAAAGTCAACCTCCCTCTGCAGCATCCCCGCATTTGGATGTTTTTATTTTTACGGGAAATTCTTCCTTTTACAAAAGAATTTTCATTGTCCATAACTTTTTTCTCAGGAAATGCTGCTTTGCAAGACATTTTATGGTACAATAGTTTCGCTTTAAAATTAATCCTTATATATTAACTGACAATGCCTGCCGGGCGGGCAATATCAAGGAAAAAACAAACCATGAGTAAATGTTTTTCTCTCTCCATTTTGACTCCCATACGAGCGATCATTCTTATTATTGCCTGCAGTTCTATAAATTTTTTACCTCTCCAGGCTGCCGAGCTTGTTGATCGTGTCGTGGCAGTAGTAAATGATGAAGTGATCACCATGTCTGAGGTAAATGAAGAAGGATCAGCATTTTTCAAAAAAGTCACATCCCAGGCCCCTGCTGCACAACTTGAAGATGCCCTGCGCCAGGCACGAGAAAATGTGTTAGACAACTTGATAGACAAAAGACTTATGGAACAGGAGGCATTAAAACAACATATCACTGTCTCTGACGAGGAAATTGAGGCTGCAGCACAACAGATGCTAAGCAATAACAATATCAGCAAAGAAGAACTTTCGGCACAACTCGCGCAGATGGGACGGAGCTATGAAAATTACCTCAGCACCCTGCACAGCCAGATTATACAGTCAAAACTTGTCAACTACGATATTCGCTCAAAGATTATTATCACAGACGATATGATTCTCGACTACTACGACACAAATTACACAAAACATGTATCAAAAGGTGGATACTATCTGATGCAAATGGGTTTTAGCTGGAATAAGGAATCTACAGACAAGACTGCAGCCAAGAAACGGGCCGAGCGGGTTCGCACACTTGTTGTCAACGGCCAGGATTTCCGAACCCTTGCCCAGAAGTTCTCAGACCTTCCATCTGCTGCTGACGGTGGCGACCTTGGTATCTTCGAAGAAGACGAAATGGCCTCCTATATGCGAGACGCTGTGATACGACTTACTCCGGGGACAGTCAGTGAGGTCGTTGAAACACCATCCGGCTATCAGTTTTTCAAGCTGCTTTCCAGTCAAGACGGACAAATCGTGGTTCAGGCCTCTTTTGGTTCTGTCAAAGATGAAATCAGAACGAAACTGTATGACGAAAAGCTCAAGGATGAGTTTGACAACTGGGCCCAAGCACTTAAAGAAAACGCATATATTAAGAAACTCTGATGGACGGATCAGGAACAATGTCTCTGGAAAACAGTATGGAAGAAACAGCATCACTGGGCGCACACATCCGTAGTCAACGGGAACAAAAAGGTCTCTCGCTCGAGGAAATAGCAGAACTCACTAAAATTTCCCCCCGCGTATTGGCTGCCATTGAGAATGACGATTACGACAAGATGCCTGCAGATGCATTTTGTCGTGGCTTCTACTCCATGTATGCAAACACCCTCAAGCTTGACCCCGAAGCTATCCTAGCCAGATACCAGGAAGCTCGTGGAGTGCCAGTAAAAAAGAAACACCCGACCAGGCCACCTGTCCGGAAAAGCGCCACAACGCCAAACTATGCCGAACCTGCAGCCTTTTCCCCTGCCTTTGTTATAAGCATGATTCTGGGAGTCATAGCTTTTTTACTTATCTGTGCAGGCTTATATTTAGGTTGGAACCCTGGTACATATCTCGGCGAGACAATTCAAACCCTTAAAACTCCACAGAGCACAGAACAGTTCCAGGCGACCTCGGAAGAAGAAACTGAGGGAGTTGCAGCTGAGCCAGCCATAGTGGAGACACCTCTCCCTGGACCCATTGCAGAAACACTTTCTGAGCAAGATGCAGAGATAAATGCCATACCAGAATCGGACTCCAGCAGCTATACCCTGCAGATAACATTTGATACCAGTGGCACCTTGCAAATCACCCTGGACGATGGCTTCACAGAAAACAGACACTTTATGGCAGGGGAAACAATGGAATGGTTGGCCAACGAGGCTATCACCCTCTCCCTCCCTGAAGAGACAACGGGAACAATTCTTTTGAATGGCGTGGCAGTCCCCCTTCCTGAAGCAGAAGAAGGTAAACGATCCCTTCACCTTCCTGAAGACCTGCTTGATCAGTGATGTCGTCAAAACCCATGACTATCTGCCTAACAGCGGTGATGAACGGTAAGCCGGCACTCAGTATAGCACCCCTCGGAGTCTGCCGCTTACCTGTTTTTTATTACAGCTTATCTGAAGTAAGGCACTAACACTGGTAAACAGTAAGTAAGCCAGTATAAGTACCTTCACCAAATTCTTTTCACTCAGTTCAGTACCCCCTTGAGGGG
>JAOZKX010000325.1 GCA_029935135.1 Desulfocapsa sp. | reverse complement strand
AACCAGCAGGGTGGACTGGCCACCCTCAGAATAGGAAAGCAGGGTACAGGCAAATACCTGATCACCACTGCTAAATTTTTCTGCCAGAATCGTTTCAACACGCTGCAACTCTTCGGCTTCTCTGGTGATGCTCACCTCTTCCAGGATATCCAGACGATTGGGATCATGCTGAAAGAAATAGTGACACCCTTTTTGCACAATGCGACAGGCCAGGATATGATTCTCAAGCATGATCCTGTTAATCGCCCTGTTCAGCACCCGGGCATCAACAGGCCCTTTTAGTTTAATGGCGATAACTGCCATGGTGGTACGAAACAGGTATTCCATCCCCCCCAGTTTCCGACTCTGTTCTGAGGCAAGAGCTGAGTGTGCAAGAGAAGATCTGCTCATTAAATCAGTTTCCTTTCTGATAAAAATTGGAAATAGGCCTGCAACATAGCAGCAGACAGTTCGGGATAGTGGATATCCCCTCGAGCCAGAACATCCGTTGTTAATTGACAATCGTAAAGAGCTTCCTGCTGAGGATCCTGCTCCTGATACACCTGCAGGAATTTTTTATACATGGGCAGATAGGGAACAATGGGCAGCGGTGTTTCTGTTTCCATGGTCTCTTCAACAAGACTAAACCACTCACCTGCATCGATCTTTCGCAGCCCCTCCCCATCCTTTTCATAGGCCGTGAGAATTCTCTCGGACGATACCGATTCAGGATTAAAGAGGTGAAAGTTCTGTCCCGCCAGACCTTCCTCTGCTGACAGATAAACGATGGCTTCAGCCAGAACATCCACCGGCGCAATCTGGGCCGGCGGCATTCCGGCGGGAAAACAGCCCATCTGTATGCAGGATCTGATAAAGAGATCCAGATGATCATCACCATTACAGGCCCCTGTACGACTGTCTCCTGTGACCAGTCCCAGGCGATAGATATTTACCGGCAGTCCCCTTTCTCCAGCCATGGCCACCAGTGTCTCCGAGACCCATTTACTGGCGGAATAACCTCTGGACTCAAGGTGCTCTTCAGCGGCTGTAGCGGTTGTCTCCATACAGAGTTGTTCACCAACAGATGAAGAGAAGATGTTCAGGGTGGAGACAAAGTGAACGGGCTTTACTCTGCCACTGCAGGCAAGTTTTAAGACCTCACGGGTGCCGGCAACATTTGCGGCCTTCAGCTTGGAATAAGGCAGCATATGATGAACAAATGCACCATTATGGTATATTATATCAATAGTTTGACAGAGGTTTGCCAAAACTGCCGCATCCAGCCCAAGCCCCTCTTCTGCCAAATCTCCGGGAACCGGGATAATGCGTTCCCGATCAAGAGGATCCCAAAGTTTATAAAACTGTAAGCCTTTTTCAATCCTCTCTCCACCTTCCTCAATCGTCCCGGCCCGAACCAGACAATGGATGTTTGCAGAGCTCTTCAGCAACAGTTCTTTCAGGAGAAAGGCCCCCACAAAACCGGTCACTCCGGTGATAAAGATGTTTTTTGCCTGCTGCAGGGGAACAGGGACCGTGTCTCCTGCCTGGATTTCAGGGGCCAGCACGGCTTCCTGCTGCAGATCAATCACCTTGCCGGCAGGCCCACCATCCATTTTTCCGCTCTGGACTGCCTCAATCAGCAGAACCATCCCCTGCACGGTAGGCTCTTTGAAAAAGTGGTCCAGAGATATCTCCAGCTGCAGCTTTTCTTTTATCCTGGAGAGCAGACGAACGGTGAGAAGAGAATGGCCGCCAAGATCAAAAAAGTCATCGCCAAGTCCGATACCGTCGACTTCCAACAGATCCTCCCAGAGAGCAACAAGCGTATGTTCCAACGGGCTTTCCGCTGCAATATAATGCACCTCAGCGGGCCTGCCCGGCTCCGGCAAGGCCTTACGATCCAGCTTACCACCAGGTGTAAGCGGCAGGCTCTCCAGTTCCACAATCATCGAAGGAACCATAAAAACGGGCAGTTTTTCAGCCAGCAGCAGGCGGAGTTGTCTACCGATCTCACCGCTCTCATCGGCAGTGGTTCCCGTTGCCACATAGGCAATCAGGCGCTTGCCCCCTGTCCCGTCACCTCTTGCGACCACGACATTGTCACGAACCAGCCCGGACTGACTGATCAGCGTTTCGATCTCGCCCAGCTCAATTCTATAGCCACGGACCTTGACCTGGTTATCAATACGCCCCGTAAACTCAAGATTTCCATCCTCACGACGCCGTACCATATCACCGCTGCGATACAATCTGGGTGATCCACCCTCGCCAAAAAATGGACTGCTGATAAAATTTTCAGCAGTCAGGTCATCACGCCCCCAGTAGCCACGGGCGAGACCGGTACCGCCGATATACAACTCACCGGGTATTCCCACAGGTACAAGCTGCTGCCTGCTGTCCAGTACATACAGATCACTGTTCTGCACCGCCTGTCCGATGGGCACCCTGCCCTTCCCCCCACCCTTTTTATCCACAGAGTAGAGAGTGGAACAGATCGTTGCCTCGGTTGGGCCATAGCCATTTATCACCTGCAGTGAAGGAATCTGCCGCATAAAAGATGCCAGCAGCTCTTCTTCTATGGGTTCAACGCCTACCAGCATACGAACCATGCACGACTGCGCAGGGTTTTTCTGCAGCCACTGCTCAAAATCGGGGAGCATAAAAGGAGGGATATAACAGCTCTCAATCTTTTCCTCAGCCAGCCAGCGGCAAAATGCCTCTCCATCCCCTTTGATCTCCTCCGGGACGATATGGAGGCAGCCTCCCGTAAGCAGAGGAGAAAATATCTCATAGACAGAGACATCAAAACTAAGACTTGTCCAAAAACTGCAGGCCATCCCCGGCGACAGGGGAGCGCGCCTGGCAAAATCATCACAGAGATTGATCACCCCCGTGTGGGCACAGCAGACGCCCTTGGGCTTTCCGGTGGAACCGGAGGTGTATATCATATAGGCAAGGCTGCCTGGATTACGGGAGATCTGCGGCGGCTCTGCCCGTTCTTCCATATCAGCAAGTTCAAGACAGATATGTTCTGCTGTATGCTCGGGAAGATTTTCTGCAATCTGGCTGCTCGTAAGAATCACCCCGGCTCCACTGTCTTTCAGCATATAATCGATGCGTTCTTCAGGGTATCCAGGATCCACAGGTACATAGGCTCCACCAGCCTTTAAAACAGCCATGATCGCCACAAGCATCTCCGGGGAGCGGTCAAGACTGACGACCACCAGGCTGTCGTTCCCTATGCCGTTGTCCCGGAGCTGATGGGCCAGCTGATTGCTCAGGCGGTCCAGCCGGCCATAACTCAATGTCCGGCCTTGACAAGAAACTGCCAATGATTCTGGAGCTGTCTCAACATGCGCTTCAAAGATATCAGCAAGAG
>JAOZKX010000324.1 GCA_029935135.1 Desulfocapsa sp. | reverse complement strand
GCTTCAAATCCGGTGTCGGAGTTACTTATATCATTGATTGCTATCAGATCCAGATTTTTGCTTTTGAGTTTTTTTGTGCCGGCCTCTTTCAGCTTTGTACTTTCTGCGGCAAAACCTACGAGGAGATATCCATACTCTTCCTTTCTTTTTCCAAGTTCCAGGAGGATATCTGTTGTCTGTTCAAGCTTCAGGATCAACTCTGCTGTTTCTTTTTTTACCTTTTCACTGGCGGCCTGTTGAGGACGGAAATCACTTACGGCTGCAGCCTTTATAATAACAGAGACACCTTTCCGTTTTTCCATTACGGCCTCATACATCTCCTGTGCCGTCTGTATATCTACACGCTCAACACCATGCGGTGCTGCAAGGGCCGTGGGTCCACTGACAAGAATAACATCTGCTCCCCGTCTTCTGGCAACCCGGGCCAGCGCATACCCCATTTTTCCCGATGAGCGATTACTTAAAAAACGGGCCGGATCCAGGGCTTCTCTGGTGGGCCCTGCTGTAATCAGAAACTTCTCCCCCTTCAGATCCTGTTTCGTTAAAGTAGCCAGCAATTGCTCCCGTACCGGTTTCCATTCAGGAAGGCGACCGGGCCCCTCGGTCTTACAGGCCATCATTCCGGAGTCCGGTTCTATAATCAAATGACCGAGATGTTCCAAGGTTTGAACATTTCGCCTTGTTGCCTGATTACTATACATCTGAGAATTCATGGCAGGTGCAATCATCACCGGACATGTTGCCGCTAGAACAGTTGTAGACAACAGATCATCTGCCATCCCACAACTCAGCTTTGCTATGGTATTGGCTGTGGCCGGGGCAATCAACACAAGATCCGCCTCCTGGCCCAGCTGAATATGTGATATGGTATGGGACTCTTCCAGGCTGAACATGTCGGTCAGCACCTGCTTTCCGGAAAGTGCTGCAAAAGTGAGCGGTGCAACAAATTTGCGAGCAGAATCAGTCATAACCACTGAAACATCAGCACCCTCTTTTGTTAATGCACTCACCCAGCCGGCAACCTTGAAGGCAGCAATGGAACCGGTGATTCCCATAACAATCTTTTTTCCCGCAAATGCCATCTGCATGACTCACCCTCTTTTCCATCAGCTGTAAATAGGAAAAGCATGTCCTGCTCCTGGCATGACATGCTTTTTAAAAGAAACGAACGAATAATCCCTGTTTAGTCTCTGCTGCCACCAAAGAAGCGGAGAAGCATCAAAAAGAGATTGATAAAATCAAGATACAGCGCAAGGGCACCCATAATGGCACCTTTTTTTATCATCTCCTGGCCCTGCTCCATGATCCCTTCTTCACCCATCCGTTTAATCTTCTGTACATCATAGGCGGTGAGGGCAACAAAGACAAAGACACCAATCAGGGAGATCGCCCAGTAGAGGGAGGAACTTTTCAGGAAGATATTAACAATGGATGCAATAACAATGCCGATCACCCCCATAAACAGAAACGATCCCCAACCGGAAAGATCCCGTTTTGTAACCAGTCCATACACTGCCATGGCCCCAAACATTCCGGCGGTAATAAAAAAGGTTGCCGCTATAGATTCTGTGGTATAGGCAAGAAAAACCATGGACAGGGTGAGCCCATTTAATGCGGCATATCCTATAAACAGACCAGTAGCTGTTCCCGCCTGAATTTTATTAATCCGGGCAGAAAGATAAAAAACCAGGCCAAGTTCTGCAAACAAAAAGATCATAAAAAGAGGACCCTGTACCAGCTGGGCCGCCAGCCCACTACTTGCTGTAAACCATGCAACAACGCCGGTAATGCCCAACCCAATTGCCATCCAGTTAAAAACCTTTGCCAGAAATATTGTCGATGCTTCCTGTTTGGCCTGGCTAAGGGTCATTGTATTACTTACTTGTTGCATTATAAAACTCCTATTTTTTTGTTTACGCATTGGCATACATTCACTACATATTCACTCAAGATATAACCATTGTGTATCAGCTTGCAAGAAAAACAGGACATGAAAGGATAGAAATCCATGAAAATTGCTATCAGCGGCAAGGGCGGTGTGGGAAAAACAACCATTATGGCACTCCTTGCCAATGCATTCAAAAAAAACGGTAAAGATGTTCTGGTCATTGATGCAGACCCCAGTCCCCATATGGCAGAGACTCTGGGAGTCAACAACCCTGAGGCAATAAAGCCCATCGCCGATATGACCAAACTGCTGGTGGAACGATCCGGAAAGACTGAAGGATCGCCTATGTATAACATGAACCCGCAGGTAAATGACCTGCTGCAGGATTTTATGCTGGAACATGACGGGATGAAACTTATGGTTCTCGGTGCCATCCAGACAGGCGACAAGGGCTGTGCCTGTCCGGAAAGCAATGTTTTGCGCAGGATGCTGACAAAATTGCTGCTCACAGAGGATCAGGTTGTACTCCTGGACATGGAAGCTGGAGTGGAACATCTTGGCCGCGGCACCATAGCAGGCATCGATCATCTGCTGATTGTGGTCATCCCCTCAAAATCCTCTATTCGTACAGCCTTAAAGGTAAAAAAACTGGCAGAAGATGTGAAGATTCCACAAATAAGCTTTGTCGCCAACCTGATTCAGGACGAAGGTGACAGGGTATTTTTAGAAAAGGGCCTTGGTAGCCAGCCGATAGCATTTTTCCCGGATTCAAAGGCCATCAGAAAGGCAGAGCGGGAAGAAGTTCCCATTACAAAACTTGACAGTGTTGCAGACAAGGCACCGGAAGTACTACTTAAGGCTGTCACCCAATAAGAGGAGAACAAATGCAAAGCAAAAAGCACATGTGCAATGTCATTATCGTATGGACAATACTCACAGCCTGTATTGCAGGAAATGGGCTTGCCGCAAATCTCGTCTGGCAGACCTCAAAACAAGCAGCAGTAGAACTTGCAACACAGCAGAACAAAAAGATTCTTCTCGTTGCTGGCCGGGACACATGACCCAACACCACCTATATGCGGTTCACAGTTTGTGAGCAAGTATCCCCTGCCATAAAAAGCCTTATCGAAGAACACTATATTCCCTGGTACTGTGATGTGGATAATTCCACGGAATGGTATGCCTATGCATCTGGCCTTGGCCCTTTCACACTCCCTATGATTTGCATCATTGATCCGGCTGACAACAGTGTCTATATTGACAGAACCACTTCGGTGCAGTATGCGGATGATTTTTATACCCGTTTACAACCCAGAGTGGCGACGCCTATGCGACACATTTTCCTCCCTGCTCTTCCAGCAATTTTATTAAACAGACAAACAGAAGAAGCCGAAGGCGAGGACTCTCAATAACATAAAAGCGAATGGAAGCTACAGAGAGTGACAGGAAAAAATAGTATTCTATCATTACAGCAT
>JAOZKX010000323.1 GCA_029935135.1 Desulfocapsa sp. | reverse complement strand
ATAACAATCTGCATGGCTGTATTATGATTGGCAGCCGTCACGATTCCCGCTCCAGTCACTCCTTCAATAATGGCCTCAACCTCTTCTATGGACTTCCCAATTACCGCCCGCATACCGCCTGGATGTTTCTGCCCTTCACGCTCCATAAGGGCGCCACGCTTGATAACCAGACGAATGGTATCTTCCACGCTCAAAACCCCAGCGGCACATAAAGCCGAGTATTCGCCGAGGCTATGGCCGGCAAAACAGCTTGCTGCCAGGGAATCGCCCCAGACCTTTTTCAAGCCCTGATAACAGATAAGGTTGGTCACCGTAATTGCAGGCTGCAAATGGACGGCCCGGGTCAACTCTTCCATAGGGCCTTCCTGACACAACTGCTCCAGAGGGAAATCACAAACAGAAGCGGCCATTTTCATAATATCCGCACAATGACTATCAGAATCTATAAAATCCCGTCCCATCCCCAGAAACTGGGAACCCTGACCGGGAAAAAGCACTGCTATTTTCATTATTTTTCTCTTGTTGTATTTTTCTTTTCTTAATTACCACTCAAGCTCAGCTTTGTTGCATATTGTTTATAGGATCTCGCCTCCGCGAGCGAATAAACATGTTGCTAAACCTGGAAAATCGCTCGCAGGGGCGAGCTCCTACAGTTCAACTTAGCAGTTACCTGAGTTTTGATGGTAATCAGGTTTCTTTTTTTCTTCTAAATAATTCGCCACTAAAAAGACAGCCACTCCCACGGTAATCGCAGAATCTGCCACATTAAATGCTGGCCAGTGATGGTCCGCCACATAAAAATCCAGAAAATCAACCACCGCACCATGGCGAAGACGATCAATAACATTGCCGATTGCGCCTCCGGCAATAAAAGTCAATGCCGGACCATAAAAAGGATGATCAGCACGCATTCGAAAATAAGCCACGACAAGTAACACCAGGGAAATACTTACAAGCCCCAGAAAGAACCAGTGTCGCCAGGCAGCCGTTACCCCGGCTAAAAATCCAAAAGCAGCACCCTTGTTGGTGAGGTAGGTCAGATTAAAGAAACCGGGAATAATCTCCCTGCTCTCATAGAGCTGGAAACTGTTTAATATCCAGAGCTTTGTCAGCTGATCCAGAACAACAACAGCAATCAGCAGGATAAAGATTCGCACTGTTATTGCTGCTCCGACAAATCCATGGCAAGCACAACATTGAGACATCGTTCACAGAGTTGGGGATGATCTGCATTGCTGCCCACAAAGCTGTCTCGTGTCCAGCAGCGTTCACATTTTTCTCCCGATGCCGCCTGCACAGCCACAGCCAGACCTGCAATCTCTTCACTGGTATGAAAGACAAGATCGGGCACTGCATTTTGATCGTCACAGCGGGTGAGCTCTGAAATAATACACACTTCTTTTACCTGCTCCCACTCCTGCTCGATAAAATCCGCCCATTCGCCATCCACTTCAATAAGCACCTCGGCCTCCAGCGGATGACCAATAACCTTCTCTCTACGGGCAGCTTCAAGTGCTTTGGTTATTTCAGAACGCACCTGGTGCAGCTTTTCCCAGCGCGTTTCCTGTTCTGCATCGCACCGTTCGGATTTTGCTGTTGGAAATTCCGAAAAGAAGATGGAGTCCAGTAAATCAGACTGCTCATTTAAACCATGGAAATGTTCCCAGGCTTCTGTGGTGGTAAAAGTGAGCACAGGACTCATCAACTGTAAAAGTCCACCCAGGATCTCATGGAGAACAGTCTGGGCTGCGCGGCGCAGTGTGGAATCGGTACCAGAGCAGTAGAGCCTGTCCTTTAATATATCGAGATAAAAAGAGCTCATGGTGGTACCGCAAAAATAATTCAGGGACTGATGAATGGGATGGAATTCATAGTTTTCATAGGCCGCAGTAATCTTTTCCCGCAGCGCCTCAAAACGCCCAAGTGCCCAGCGATCAATCTCTTCCATATCTGCAAAGGCAACTGCGTTCACTGCCGGATCGAAATCCGTCAGGTTACCAAGCATGTAGCGGATCGTGTTCCGGATTTTTCGGTAACTATCTGCAACTTGTTTTAATATCTCATCAGAGACCTTCACATCATCACGATAGTCTTCACTGGAGACCCAGAGTCGCAGGATTTCTGCTCCGAATTTCTTAATAACCTCTTCAGGCGCCACCACATTGCCGATGGACTTGGACATCTTCTTGCCCTTACCATCCACAACATAACCATGGGTGAGCACACCTTTAAACGGTGCACAGCCACGGGTTCCGACAGAGGTAAGCAGAGAACTCTGAAACCAGCCGCGATGCTGATCACTGCCTTCCAGATAGAGGTCAGCAGGAAATCGTAACTCCTCCCGTGCCTCTACCACTGCAGCATGTGAGCTGCCAGAATCAAACCAGACATCAAGGATATCCTCTTCTTTTGCAAACTCTGTAGCGCCACAGGCAGCACAGCTGTGATCATCATCCAGGAACTCGGAAAGTTCATAACGAAACCAGGCATCGGCCCCCTCTTTACGAAAGAGTTCATCGATACGGGCAACAAGTTTTTCACTCTTCACCACTTCGCCACAGGCAGTACAACTGACTACGGTGATGGGAACCCCCCAGGTTCGCTGTCTGGAAAGACACCAGTCCGGACGGTTTTCTACCATGGACTGAATACGCTGCATTCCCCAGGAAGGAGTCCATTCCACATTTTCAATCTCGGAAAGGGCCTTTTTGCGCAGATCATTCTCATCCATGGAGATAAACCATTGCGGGGTGGCCCGGTAAATAACCGGTTTTTTACAACGCCAGCAATGCGGATAACTGTGATTAATGGAAGATTCATGCAGAAGCACCTTCTTTTCTCTCATATCTGCATTGATCATTTTGTTTACCGCAGGAACCTGCTCACCCACATACTTGCCGGCCTCTTCGGTATAGCAACCATTGGAATCAACAGGAGAGAGGATATCCAGATCATAGCGAAGACCGGTAAGATAATCGTCTGCACCATGTCCGGGAGCCGTATGCACACAGCCTGTTCCAGCCTCCAGAGTTACATAATTTGCAAGCACCAGCAGGGAATTTCGATCCAGAAAAGGATGACGGCAATTGCGCTTCTCCAGTCCCCTGGCGGAAAAAACAGCCTCTATGGAAAAGTCACTGATCTCCATTTCTGCCATCACAGAATCGACCATCTCTTTTGCCAGGATAAGCGTTTCATCAGCAACCTTCACGGCCGCATATTCAAAATCGGGATGAAATGCCACAGCAAGGTTGGCCGGCAAGGTCCAGGGGGTAGTCGTCCAGATAAGTACCGACACCTTGTCTCCCGCAAGGGCAGGATCGATATCGGAAAGATCATCGGCCACTGGAAACTTTACAAAGATGGAAGGTGAACTGTGATC
>JAOZKX010000322.1 GCA_029935135.1 Desulfocapsa sp. | reverse complement strand
GGAGCAGATTGGTGCCCTTACTGTGCGCAGGTTTAAGGTTGATAAGCGAAGAACGGATCTGTTCAATAATGCCAACACACATGGCCTGGGAGTACCAGCTGGGAGATTGCAGGCCGGGGTGAACCCCTTTACCTATGGCAGCGATGATGTCTTTGTGGCTGAAAATATTAATTCCATTCCCCTCGAACGCTACCTGAAAAAAAATAAAAAGAACTATCACGCCTTTGTGTTTTTACCCTATCTGTACGGTGTTATTCTCAATGGTCTGCCACTTGTTGCCGAAAAGGCGTGGTTGCAGCCCTGTCTTCATAATGAGGTCTATGCCTATCTGCCCAAGGTTGAAGAGTGTGTAAGAGAGTGTTGCGGACTTTTATATAATTCGCTTGGGGAAGAACGGCTGGCAGTTGATCTCTACGGTCCTGGTATCGTACGAAAAGGTGAAGTCGTTGGTGTTGGGGTGGAGAGCCTTGATATTCCAGCTGCCGAACTTCCTCGTCATGTTGCAGGGATCGATCTGCAGCAGGAACGCTATATATTGTGTCTGGGGCGGCGTGACAAAACCAAAAACACTTTGCTGCTGGTTCAGGCATATCAGTTGTATCGCAGAAGCAATCCAGTTAATCCTCTGCAATTAATTATAGCAGGCCCGGGTGAGGGGCAGTTTGGTTCCACAGTGGACGGAGTGAGCGATCTTGGTCTTGTTTCAGAAATGGATAAAGAGGCCCTCCTGGCCAACTGTACGGCCCTGTTTCAACCCAGTAGAAACGAAAGCTATTCCCGTGTAATTATGGAGGCCTGGTTTTATGAACGCCCTGTTGCTGCCCATACCCAATGCCTGGCAACGGCTATGGCCGTTGAAGCCGCTAAGGGCGGCTGGTTGGCAACGGATGAAAAAGAGTGGGCGGCCCTTTTTACAAGATTGGGGCAGATGGAAGAAAGCGAGTGTATTGTCCATGGAAAAGAGGGAAAGGAATATGCCCGGCAGTTTGCCGACTGGGACAGTGTCATTGATCGCTATGAGACTGTACTGGGTCTGGCTGGTGAAGAGACCATAACGAGTGATGGAGAGAGGAAAAATAAAAAATCTGTCTATCAGTTGACCCCTGGATTCGCCTACGGCGATGCCATCAGTAATCAGGCCATTGTTATTCGCGACCTGTTGAGAAGAAAGGGCTATACATCAGAGATAATAACCGAACACCTTGATCCTGTTATGACCCATGAAGCCAGCTACTTTGAAGGGGGCAAAAGAATTCCTTCTGATGCCGGGCTTATTTATCATCACTCCATCGGGGCCGGCTTAACAGATTTTGTTATTCAGCATTCAGGCCCCAAGTCCTTGATTTATCACAATGTGACCCCGCCTGATCTGGTTCGTGAAATCGACCCGGGACTTGCTGAGATACTGGAACAGGGGATTACTGACCTGCGACTGCTGGCCCCCCATTTCCCGGTGAGTGTTGGTGACTCCCAGTTTAACTGTGATGATCTGGAAGAGAATGGCTTTAGCTCGCCAACGGTGTTGCCCATCTGTGTGCCTCCTGAAAAATGGAATATTCAGGCCGACCCTGATATGATGGCCAGGTTACAGGACGGAAAGGACAATATCCTTTTTGTTGGTCGTCTGGTCTCTAATAAGTGTCAGCATGATCTGATAGAGGCCTTTGCAGCATATCGTGCCATGTATGGAAATTGCAGGCTGGTTCTTGTTGGCGGGTTTATTGAAGAGGAAAGTTATTATCAATCCCTGGCCAGACAAGTGCAGCAGGCTGGTATGGAAGATGATGTCCTCTTTGCCGGTAAGGTGCCGGACAAGGTGCTGCATGCCTGTTATCGCTGTGCGCATCTTTTCTGGTCCATGAGTGAACATGAAGGATTTGGAGTCCCCCTTATCGAATCCATGTGGTTTGATGTGCCTGTTCTTGCTTACAAAAGTTCTGCTGTTCCTGAAACTTTAGGGGAAGGTGGTCTTCTTTTTACTGATAAGGATGATATGAAGGAACTTGCAGTTGCTGCCCATCTTCTGATTCACGATGTGGAGTTACGAAACAGTGTTATCGGTGCACAGCGCCTGCGCAGGACCATGTTTTTGCCAGAAGAGATTGACCGGCGACTGGATACTCTGCTGGCAGGGATGAATGGCTGAAACAGTGTTTGGTATAAATAGAATAAAATTTGTGCAAAGTTATTAGGTTGCTTAGGATGCCTTTCAGGTAAGCGTCATGAAAAAAATTTTAGAAGTAACCATTGTCTCTTTGATTATGGCGGCCCTGTCGCTTATCTCAACCTTTCCCCTTGTAAAATCATTTACCACAGGCATACCCTGGAGTGCCTATAGAGAAGATCTTTCCTGGTCTCTTCTCCATCATCCCGGAGATCATCTGCAGATCTTCTATTTTTTCTGGCTGGTGAAGGAAAACCTTCTCGGGCGTGTTCCATTTAATGGCAACCCCTATGAATTTAATATGTTGGGGGGACTTACAGGAGGTAATGATGGCTTTACCACCGCCCCCCTTGCCTTTATTAGTTTCCTGTTCAGCCCCTTGGGTGATATAACTGCCTATAACTGCACGGTTATCAGTTCCTATGTTCTTGCCGGTGTTTTTATGTATCTACTGGCAAGGATGATTACCGATTTCAAAATGGGGGCACTCTTCGCTGCAATTGTACTCACCTTTTTACCCATGCGCATAAATGGTATGGCTGGTGGAAATCAATTTGGCTTTGTCCTGTTTTTTTATCCCATGATTTTCTATTTTCTGGAAAAATGTATTGCCAGCCAAAAAATGAGATACAGTTTTCTTGCCGCTCTGGGAATCGTCGGCCTCTCTTTTAATGAACCGCATCTGATTTATTACTTTTTCATGTGTATGGGCGTGTATCTTCCCATGCGCTTTTTTTCTCTGATTCCAGCTCAGGAATCTGCAACTGCAACTGTAGCGGTTGAGCCGTTTCGTTTGCGAACGATTATGTCCTGGCCCCCCTGGCTTTCCCTGCTCCTTATCTGGGGAGGGTGGCTTTCATTTGTTGTCTACGGCCACAGTGTGGTACCAGCACAGGGATATAATACATTCTTTTCACCTACTTTCTGGTGGATGGCCGCATACTATCCCTTAATTCCCCTCTTTATCTCACTGCTGCTTGCCTCGCTGTATAGTCAGTTCAGTAGTACAATCAGCCATCGGCACAGTCTGGCAGTAGAAGCTGTTTCCACATTACCGCTTTACCTCTTTCTCCTGTTGGCCATTATTTTTTATGGGCAGACCATTGATCTGACCATAGCACTCGTGGCCACAATAAGCAGTGTTGTCATTATAAAAATATGGCTCCTGAGAAGGAATCTTTTTGCTATGGCTACCCACCTATGGAAACAAGCCTGGGC
>JAOZKX010000321.1 GCA_029935135.1 Desulfocapsa sp. | reverse complement strand
CAAGGGCTTAAACAATGTCTACGCAGGAGCAACTGCCAATTTTGACTGCTACGCCACCTGGGCTGACGGCAAGACCACATTGCTGACAAAAAAAGTCTTCTGGTCAGAAGACTCTCCTGATGCCAGTATCGAAACAAACAGCGGTATCGTTGACCTTACAAACAGCAGTGCTCCGTCACACTTCACAATTACAGCCACTTACCTTGGCGTCAGTACCACAAGAGATATCACTGTCACTCAAGCACCTGTTGGATCTTTCTTATGGGGACAGGGGTATAACAGCTTTTCCCAGCTGGGTCTTGACACCACAGTAAACCAACTGGCTGCTGTTGAAATTGTCCATGACAGGGTTATTTCTCAGGCAGGAGGTGTAAACCATTCCCTCTATATCACAGGGAACGGAGATCTCTTTGCTATGGGCGACAACACCTACGGGCAGCTGGGCACAGGCGATACCATACCAAGGACCATCCCCTCCGTAGTAAATTCCCTGGCAGGAAAGCCTGCTCTGACGGTAGCAAGCGGCGACTATCATAGCCTTATTGTCCTGCGCGATGGATCTCTCTGGGCAATGGGTCGTAATGATGAAGGTCAGTTGGGGAACGGTACCCAGTTCAACCGAAACTTACCCACAAGATTAGTGCGCAGTGGGGTTGTACAGGCGGATGGAGGATCAGGTCACACTGTCTTTCGTACCTCAGAGGGAGAGGTCTGGACCGTAGGCCGTGGAGCTGAGGGGCAATTGGGAAGCGCTTCTTCGCAAGGTTCAGATATTCCCCACCTGGTGGCACATCCCTCAGGAGCTGTTTTCGTGGGAGCCGGAAACAAACACACTGTTTTTATCGATGAATTGTCTGCTTTGTATGGCATGGGTGACAACAGCAGGGGGCAGCTCGGCCTGATAAGTTCAATAGTAAATCAGCTCACAACAACATATCTTGCAGGGTCCGTCGACCAGGCTGCACCTGGTGGAAGTCACACTCTGTACCTCAGTCTGGATGGCTCACTCTATCGTTCCGGAGCCAATGATTATGGACAGCTTGGCAATGGTACCCGGGGAACGGACACTTATGGTTTCACACTTCTTAGCGGCTTTTCCGAGATAGAGCAGATATGGGCGGGAGACAACTTCAGCCTTTTTACAGACAGTGACAGCACCCTGTACGGCATGGGAGATAATGTCAGTGGCCAGTATGGCAATGGCACAACCACCTCAAGCAACAGTCCGCTTGCACTACCCGTTATCAGCCCCGGCATCCTTGCAGCCGGGGCCAGCCATGTGCTGCACACAAGTACCACTGCCCTTTCTGTAGTCAGCACAGCGACAACTCTTGAGATCACCGACACCACTGTTACCACGGGTGGAAGCATCACTCCGGATAATAGTGAAGAGCCATTTGTCAGAGGTGTCTGCTGGAGCGAAACGCCACTCCCAGGCAGCAGCGACAGTTGTACCGTTGATGGTTCAGGCAGCGGCACTTTTATCAGCATCATCACAGGACTTACTCCAGGGAGAACATATTATCTCAGAGCCTATGGAGCGAACCCCTTCGGGACCTCCTATGGCGATGAAATACAATTCATAATCCCCAAAATGTTTCCCTGGGAGCTCTTTTTACCAAAAAGAAGTTTCTTGCCATATTAAGGAAACAAAACAGGTCACAAGAAATTTTGTAGGAGCACCCAGCGGGCATAGCAGCAGCTGGCTAATGCGTTATCGCCAGCAGGGGCTTGGCTCCAACAGGTACCTTGCCAGTATCATCATATTTCGATAACAGGCAAACTGGCAACCGATGAGAAGCTTGAACATTTCAGAACTGTTCTTCTAAAATCCCATTCATAATTTCAACATAATGATGGCTAGTTGCCCTATCAAGCGATCTGTTTGACAATCGCAGCACCTGGTTCCAGATCCCCAGAGAGTAAAAAAGAGCGTATACAAGATCTTTTGCATATCGGCGCAGGAAGAGAAAGCAGGCACGCAGCTGACCTACCAGTTCGGGACCATGGTCATGCAGCGCCCTGCGGATTTCCTGCCTGCGACCCTGATATTTTGTATAGCTGAACAGCCCCTTCTCTCTGTAAAAAAGCAGAGGTTCCTGCAGGTTGGCAACCGTGAGATTCCTGGCTGATTTTACCCAGAGAGCAAAATCCTCGCTATACAGGTAGCCATCAGGATAGGGATGTTCAAGAAACCAGGAGGTACGCCCCATAACAGTAGGCTGATAAAGTACCTCACCCTGTAAAATCCGGTAGGGATCTGAGACCCGGACCGGGGCCAACCGCTGTCCCGTGGGAACAAGGTCTTTATCAACAGAGACCAGCCCTGTTCCCAGGAGATCAATATCCTGGTGCTGCTGTAAAAATTCTATCTGCTTCTCCAGGCGCCTGGGAAACATCAGATCGTCACCGTCCATACGCGCATAGTAGGCGCCTTTTACCAGCAACGCCGCCTGATTCAGACGATGGCTGCACCCGCGATTGATGCCATCAGAGATGATGTGGATCCGGGGATCAGAAAAGGAGTGTAAAATCTCCCGAGTGTTATCTGTCGATCCGTCATCAATGGCAAGCAGTTCCCAGTTCTGATAACTCTGGCCCAGAATGGATTGCAGACAGGCAGCTATGGTGTCCTGCACATTATAACAGGGAAGGACTATGGAGATAAGGGGCTGCATGATCAACTCTTACTCAGCAGTTCTGAGTACAGTTGTTCCATATCTGAGACCAGTCGGCTGTAATGAAATTTGTGCTGCACCTGCTGCCAGCCATTTTTTGCCTGTCTTTCTCTCTCTTTCCTGTCTTCAACGAGCTGCAGCAGTTTCGCTGAGAAATCTGCCAAATCATTACTTCCAGCCAGCAGAGCCGTTTTGTCCGGCTGCACAACATTTTCAATGCCGCCCACATTCGTTGTCACTACGGGAATTCCGCAGGCCTGGGCCTCAATAAGACACACCGGAGTACCCTCATTAAAGGATGTCATGGCAACGATATCCAGGCCGGGGTAGACAGTGTCGATGGGCCTGATCCATGAAGTAAAGGTCACCGTGGCCCTCTCTGTCTGCTCACCGGAAGGGACACTAAAATCGATTTGATTCTTCCGGCAGAATTGGATCAAATCACTTTTCAGTTCGCCGTCACCGACAACAAATGCCCTGATGTTTTTTTCTGATCTCTGCTGTACCTGTTGGATGGCTTGTAAAAACAGAAGATGATTTTTCACCTGGGCCAGACGCCCGATAATACCGACGGCAATATCATCCCTGTCGAGATTGTATCGTGCTCTAAACCGGGCGCGTTTGGCCTCTCTGTCTACTCGAAATACTGAGAGATCAAGCCCCAGCGGGATAACAGAAAACTTGTCAACTGGAGCGATACGGTAGACTTCCGACAGCT
>JAOZKX010000320.1 GCA_029935135.1 Desulfocapsa sp. | reverse complement strand
TGGCAAACGAGCGTATGTTCTATTATATGTTCGGCGACACCCAGGCTGCCACAGATTTTTTCACTGCCCTGATGACAGTTGGCGAAGAGATGCGACAGGGTTTTATGTATTTCATGTTCCTCAGCGTGGTTCAGGCTCCAGATGGATCCTTTGTCCAGCATGAGGCACAGGCCTTTTATAACGGCTATGCAATTATAAAGGCCTTTGTTGAAGGAATTGCCCCCGGTTATGACATGACTTTACCACCGGGAATGCACCCCGATCCAAACACTCCCGAACTCACCGATCCCGAGAATCTCCTTATGGGTAATTTTATGGGGATGATGTTTGATCAGGATGGAATGACCCCATACGGACAGATGTTTTTAACCGCAATGGTCTCCGGGGCCAGCCGGCCCAAGTGTGACCCATATTGCGGTGGTATGATGCAGATGATGATGGGATTTGCCCAGATGGGTGGGATACTTCCTTACACCTATGATCAGGCCCTGGAAATGATACCGATGATGATCATTCCGGAAGCTCCGGCCCTTAGAAACTTCGCTAACGGATCCGGGAGTGCAATTGCAGGCATATGTAATTATAATGTAAGTTCTCTGGTACTGGCAGGAGAGGGTTCTATCAGCCCTGCTCTCCAGAGTCTGACCAAGGGAGGTCAGGCTACACTTACCGTCAGCCCTGGAACGGATCATTCTTTTGGTCCAGTCGCCAGCAGTTGCGGCGGTATTCTCGATACAAATATGGGCAGCTTTACCACCAATCAGGTCAATCAGGACTGTTTGGTGGAGGCCACCTTTGTTCCAAGTGGCGACACTGCTATCTCCTGGGATGTGACTGCTAATGTAACAGGCGGTAACGGAACCGTGACAGGCCTTGGCGACACTGATGTTGGCGGTATTTCCCAGGCAGTTGCAGAGGGTGGCGTTATCACCTTCTCTCTTGTACCGAACCAAGGATATACTCTCGGTTTAGTAGTTCCTGTGGGATGCACAGGCCAGCTGAACAGCAGCGCTGGAATCTTTACAAGCAATGCCATTACCCAGAACTGTGACATCAATGTCACCTTTGTGGATAATGCCACAGGCGAACACCGCAATGTTACTGCTTCAGCAGAAGCTGGTGGTTCCATAAATCCGGAAGGCGCTCAGGAAGCCGCAGTGGGCGAGGTACTTACCTTTTCCATTCAGGCTGACGAAGGTTTTCTCGTAGCAGATGTGGTAAGTGACTGCCCTGGTTTCTTCGATACCACAAGCAACATTTTCACCACTAATCCAATAACAATTGACTGTTCACTTGCTGCCTCCTTTATTGAAGACAGCGGAACCACCTACGCAATCACTGCCAATTCCGGAGTTGGAGGACGCATCGTTCCCGGCAGTGTAGAAGTCCCTGCCGGCACAATGCAGACCTTCTTCGCCATTGCTGACTACGGCTATTCCCTTGATACCCAGGCCAGTTTTGATGCCACCAGCTGTCCAGGTACCATTGATGCAACGGGAATGTTTTTTACCACCGAGGCGATAAACGAGGCCTGTCAGGTAACCACAGTCTTTGTCCGAAACAGCTTTGATATCGCAACCTCTCACGGAGCGGGAGGAACTATTTCTCCCACCGGTGCGGTGCCTGTATATGAAGGTGCTGCAATTACCTTTACAATCACACCAGATAACGGATTTTCTCTGGATCTGGAAAACAGCTCTACCACCTGCGGCGGGAATCTTGGTCTTGACCCCGCTGGAGCATTTTATACCACAGATCCGGTAACAGAAAACTGCAGCGTGCACGCTGCTTTCAGACAATTCCATACTGTCACCGCTTCTGCCCAGGAGGGAGGAACCATTTCTCCACAATCTACAACAACAGTCTTTAATGGCGACACCCAGGACTTCACCATTCAGGCGACTGACTCTTATTCCATCGGTCCGGTTAACGGAACTTGTGGCGGCACCCTGAATGGCTCAGTTTTTACAACCGATGCAGTAACTGAGTCCTGTACCGTAACAGCAACCTTTATCCAGAACACCTACAACCTGACCATGACCATGAGCGGGACAGGCAAAGATCGGGGCAAGGTGTCCAATAATAAGCAACAGATCTGTGAACTCACGGGGGACCAGCGGACTGCTGAATTCGGCGGTATCGTCATCCTTACTGCCGAGAATGCAAAGGGTGCACGCTTTGTTTCATGGACTGGCTGTGACATTGTCTCTGGTAACGAATGCACGGTAGTGATGAACGCCGACCGTGCGGTGGAAGCCAACTTTCGCTACTTTAACTGGCCGATATTCACACCTGCTTTAACTGGTAGGTCCGTTCAATAACAGCCTCAGATTCAAGACCGGCAGGGGATACTCATCCTCTGCCGGTTTCTTTTCTCCTTCCCCATTTTTCTCACAAGACATGTTTGCGCCTAGTGGCCTGTCTGGATAGGCAGCTCATACCCTGGAAACGAATAATCAACCCAATGGCATTACTTCACCAGTAATATCAAAAGTACTATCAGGTCATCGCACTGCGCTCCCATATGGGTCGTCTTAACAAGGCATTAGTCGAAGCCAAAATCAATGGCTGGACTGCGGTTGACATGAAAAAAGAATGGAAGGTGATTTATCCTTGAGCCACTCCGCTTTTACGCTGAAAACTGACCCCTAAGAATGATTTGGACGATATGTGAAACAGCTTGCCTGATCTTTTGTAAGCTTCATTCTGGCATTAATTCCCCACCCGGACCCCTCCAGAATGGTGCTCAGATCCCTTCTGGTCAGCTTGTAGTAGGCGGCAATACCTGCTGGGATGGCTATCAATGCCGCAAGGATAAGC
The DNA here is from genome assembly GCA_029935135.1 of Desulfocapsa sp. Taxonomy (GTDB): domain Bacteria; phylum Desulfobacterota; class Desulfobulbia; order Desulfobulbales; family Desulfocapsaceae; genus Desulfocapsa. Next base: position 576 of record JAOZKX010000320.1, on the reverse strand, counting down.
AGTGCAAAAATTACCGTGTTGATATGCAAACCGGCAAGGGTTTTAGTGATAAAGGCAAACGAAGAACCAATTGCAGCCACAGCAAAACCGCCTCCCGCCAGCAATCCGGCGGTAGGCCCCTCCTGTTTCTTTTTATCTTTTGCTGACTTTTCTTGTTTGCGAAATAATCGTTCCTCAGCCTTGGAAGAAAACTCCTCCAGACGCGAAAAAAAGGCACGGCTGATACGCATAAATGGCTCGATCACAGCCTCGGAAATACTGATGGGATTCTCCACAATATCAACAACTTTTGCGTGGAGTTCATTGCCGTTGATGTCGTTGAATATGCCCCATTTATTCAGGTGGATATTACCGCGACTACCGGAGGTCACCGGTACCGCAATTTCATAAACCATTTCATCGTTTGCTCCGAAGAGTTCGCAATAGATGACAAAGATATTGCTGCTCTTACTGGTTTCTATATGGTGTTTTCTATCCTCCACCCTTACTGCCAGGGTGAAATGGCGACCATCCATAATCAAGGTACCTTCTTCAAACAGTGCCCGCTCCTCAGGAAGATACAGCCTGGGAAAGCTG
>JAOZKX010000319.1 GCA_029935135.1 Desulfocapsa sp. | reverse complement strand
CAAAACATTTTTTATCAAGAAGGAGGGTAATCCTTTCGATCATTTTAGAAAAGACGGGTGAGACAACAGCTATATGCTTCTTTTGTAATATTTGCAGCACAAAATAAGTGGTGGCAGCAATCACGGGAATGGATTTCTCAGGTGTCTGGAAAATTTGTTGAACTTTTTCTTCCGTTTCTTCATCTATCTGTTTGTCAAGCAAATAGAGCATATACTCGCGACGGACAGCGCCTTGCGACAGCTCTTTAATAACCCGCTCAATTCTTTCCTTTTGCTGCTTTTCTTTTTCGCTCTCACCAGGTGGAAAATACTTTTCCGGAAAGTTTTTATTCACTCCAAGCTGTTCAAGAAACTGTACACTGCCACCAACGGCCTGTACCTGATCAGGGGTTGAAGCAAACACAGCAAGGACATTTCTAAACTTTTTTCGATCGACTTGTTTATCTAATACCAGTTCGGGAAGATTCATATTCCGGAGACGCTCTTCAAATGTCAACAGAAGGAGAAGCTCCTGAGTATGCCTGTCAACTGCTTCTCCTTGCAGACATGGTGGATCTGCAAGCAACGAAAAATGAAGCACGCCATATTTTCGCAAAAATGCCTTTGTGCCCTGATAGGCCTTTTCAATGGTATCAAAAACTTGAGGAGAACCCTCAGGATAGAGGCGGATGGCAGTTGTTGCTGCATTCATCAACTTCAATGTTTCCAGACTTTCTTCCTGTATATCATTTTTTGCCATAGAAAACACCAGGTTACAGCAATCCGACAACACTCGCCAATTTGCCGACCAATAAAGCTCATAAAAAGGATACTCTTCTGCCTACCCTAACCATCCAAACAAGAAAAATTTCAAATTTTCCTTCATCTTATCTTGCTACACTCAAAAACTATAAAAGTCAAGAAAGGGAACCTGCTTTCCCCGATTTAGTCTTATTATTTCATTGACTAATCACATGATAGCGTGCCAGCAATTCCAGCAACTCACAGAGAGGTAAACCGACGACATTTGAGTATGAACCCTGAATTTCACGAACAAGAAATGCCCCCCTACCCTGAATGCCATAACTTCCGGCTTTATCCATTGGTTCACCACTCTGTACATAGGCCTCTGCAATGACAGCACTGAAGTCCCAAAACAAAACACGCGTCGTCACAATAATGACCTCACACACAAACTTACTTTCATGAAACAAACAGACAGCAGTCTGCACCAGATGCTCTTTTCCTGACAATAGCATCAGCATTTTCCGGGCGTCATAACTATCCACAGGTTTCTCGAGTATCCTGTCTTGAAAATTGATCACCGTGTCTGCAGCAACAATCCAATTCTTTCTATTCCTACCTCCCACTGCTCTGGCCTTTTCCTCTGCCAAACGCATCACATATGAATGCGACCCCTCACCCGCCTGTTGTTTTTCTTCCACATCAGCAGGCTGCACAGCAAAGGAGAGTCCTAGATCCTCAAAATATGCGCAACGGCGAGGGGAAGCTGAAGCCAGAATGATTTTTTCGACATTTGAAAATAATGGAGACATACGATTCGTGTTGTTAAATTGAAGAAGAGACATTTCTCATTACAGCTACAGAAAAGAACTCAATTATACAGAGTTGCCGCATCCAGTTGTCCACAAAAACACCCTCTCAACAGCATAGACTGGAATACTTTTTTATACAATGGTATGAAAACATTTGCAGACTCGAATTTCGCCTATTATAATTAAACCATAGACTAGTCAGGAGGGTCGCCAGTTTTTTCAAACACTAACAATTTGCTTTCCAATATACGACAATGAGTGACAATACAAAATTTACGACCAAAGATTTCGCGAAAGGTGAGACTCTTTTTCTCCAAGGTGAATGTGGTGATTACATCTACATCATTATTCACGGAGCTGTGGAAATAATCAAGACAACAAACAACAAAAAGGAAACCATCGCCAATGTTACCAGCGGCGATATCCTTGGTGAAATGGCCGTCCTTGCCGACGAGCCACGATGTGCCAGCGCCATCGCCACAGAACCAACCCGTGTTATCATGGTCAAAGACCGCACTCTGCGCCTGGCATTGCTTAACAATGACCTCCCCATCCTTAAACCCTTGACCAGTCAGTTGGTGCTCCGTTTCAAGGAGATGGCTCAACAGGCTGCTTATTATCGAGATAAAGTGAAAAAACTGGAACAGGAACTTACTGGACTCAAAGAAATTCTTCTTCAGCATGAACTGCCGGCAGAAAACTAATCTGCCTTTTTTTATTTTTCTCTTTGATTGAACTTGCGGGTTCTACCCACTACAACCTGCCATTGTCCACAATGACAAAATGAAAATTCTCGCCGTCTCCGACAAAGTGGTCAGCGAGCTCCTGCAGCAGCACACAATGCTGCTGCCAGAAAAACCAGATATCATCCTGGCTTGTGGTGACCTCCCCCCGGAATACCTGACTGATCTTCGCCAACACTACAATGTTCCACTCTATTATATCGAGGGCAACCATGATCTTCGCTACCAGACAAGCCCTCCCCAGGGCTGTACTAATATTCATGCAAGGGTTGTCCAGGAACACGGCTTTCAACTCCTCGGTTTCAGTGGCTGCCGCTGGTACAATGGTGGCAGGAATCAGTACAGCGAGGTGGAAATGAAAAAAATCATTCGCAGCCTCTGGTTTAAGCTGTTACAACAAAAAACAGTGGACATTATCATAAGTCATGCACCACCCAGATTTACACATGACAGAGAAGACCCCTGCCACAAGGGATTCAGGGCATTCACAAACCTGATAAACAAACAGAAGCCTGCTCTTTTTATCCACGGTCATATACATGATACTTTTGAAAATCCCGCAGATCGTATCAGCAAAGTAAACAACACACAGGTAATAAACAGCTATGGATTTTTTTTCTTTGACTCAGAAATGGCGACAAAACAAAAGCAAAACCAACCAACAGCAAAAGCATTCTTTTGACCATGTCAGAGAAGCGGAAAAGGCCTTTGAGAGCGTCAAACGGGACCAAACAGCTATCCCCCTTGAGAAAATCATCGGCTCAGTGGGCCGCTATTCTGATTTTGACAAACAGTTCCGCCTGCAGGGAGCGGGCACAGACGACAGGCTGCAATCTTTTACTCAGGCTCTACAGGATGGGCGTCCGATCCCTCCGGTTTCCCTGTATCAGATTAAAGACGGCTACTATATCGTTGACGGACATCATCGTGTAACTGCAGCCAGAAACCTGAAGCAGAGCCATATCCAGGCAAACATCCTGGAACTCCTCCCCTCTGAAGACAATGAGGAGAACCGACTCTATCTGGAAAAAATCGATTTTCGGGATAAAGTTGCTATTCCCCAGGCACTGGAACTAACCGAACCGGGCCAGACAGAATACCTGTTGCAGCAAATCCTCAAGCACCAGAAGTT
>JAOZKX010000318.1 GCA_029935135.1 Desulfocapsa sp. | reverse complement strand
AGATGGTTCGCACCTTGTCTAAGTCGGTGCGCGTATCTCTGTCCTTTACCTGTTCCTCGATGGTTTTTAACTTGCGGTTGAGATTCGACTTCCTGATCTCCATCTGCTTACTTTCCTGTTCCTGACGATCGGCTGTCATTTCAGCGGAGTCCTGAAGTTTCCGGGAAAGGAGCATCAGTAAAATAGCCTGGCGAAGTTCATTGTCCTGCTCGGAAAGGAGGGGGGGGATGTCGGTTTTTTGTTCTGGACCGATCACGATCTCAGGGAGATGGATTATATCCTGAAAAGCCCTTTTATTTGTCCACCAGCCATTTGTTGGTAGGGAGGCATCGCTGTCAGGCTGAATAATAATTGGTTGAAAGACATCTGCAGAGGAAGTGAGTTCTCCAAGAGTATCGATATCTTGGGGAGTGAGTTCATATTGGGCGTTGGCAGCTGTGAGTATAAAATTCGATCGAGAGATGAGGCGACCTGTAAGAGCCGGAGTATCCTCAAGGACCTGAAGGTTCTCCGGGACAGAAATCAAAAGTCCTTTGGCTCCATGAGGAGCTTCGAGGCTTAGTTTTAAGGGATCAAAGAGGTTACGACTTTCCTGGCTTTGAAATATTTTGGATTCTTCCAGGGCCTGAAGGAAGGGTTCTATCTGCTCAAACTCTTCTCTGAGGCCTCCAGATTTCTCTAGCACAAAACCCTGCTCCTGCAAATTGATCTCAACCAGGCCTATTTGGCCAGGGACCTTAATAGAGAAAACATTGAAATCTTGACGACAGAGCCAGGCCAGAACCTGGCTGCGGGCATCCTGGGTCAGACCAATAAGGATAACAGAGAAAGGAGTCGAATCTATCTCGTTTGCCAGGGTACTGAAGTGAGTTGTTAAAGGTGTTTCGGCCTGTCCTTTTTCGAGGAGGCTTGAAATTTCCTGGCCCTGTTTGGCAGCATTCTTAAAGTCAAAGAAAAGACTACTGATGTTGGCATCTCTACGCATAATGTTTTTTTGTGTTGAGGCTTAAAGTAAGGTGAAGAGAGATTATGAGAATTTGTAATAGAATATACTATCTTAAAGGGAAATAAAATAAAAAACAGCCAGGAAAATATTAATTTTGTAGTGTGGACCAGCTGTATGTAAATTTGGTTTAAAATAGTAGCAAAATATGATAGATATCCTAAAGAATTTAACATCTCTATAGAGACTTGTATCTATGCAACACTGCTTATCTGTCTTTTCAATATGTTTGTATGAAATTTTAAAAAATAAGGTTTTTTCATGAATCGTGATGATTTTCTTTTTCTAGTTGGTCTTCCCAGGGATTCTTCCGATGGAGAGATAGAATATGCCTATAATGCTAAAAAAGCTGACCTTGAAGATTTAATATTTAATGCTCCAAATGAACAGGAGAGTGATAATTACACAAATTCTCTTATAGAGCTTATAGAAGGTTACGAATCATTTACTGATGGTACACCCACAAGCGAAAGTCCCTCCTCAAATTCTCCGGCTGATATTCCTGAAGATGCCATCTTCATTGATCCTTTGCCAGATCCGTCCGAATCTATTTCTCCCCTGAACGAAAAGCTTGATACAGTACAGGCTACAACTGCACATACTGATATGGAACTACCTTTTCAAGATAGTACAACCAGCAATGAAATGGGGATTAATCTTGGTGATGTCCTTATTGATCGTTATGAAATCAGGCGTGTGATGGGACCAGGGAGTGTAGGTGTAGTCTATGCTGCCTGGGATCGAACAATGTCATGTGAAGTTGCTTTAAAGGTAGTTGCTCCAGAATTCCTTCAGAATGAACAGGATGTTGGGCGATTTTTGACAGATATTCAGTTGGCACAGCAACTTGCCCATCCTGGTATTGTCAATGTGTTTGATGTGCAACAGCATGAGAATTTATATTTTATCACTATGGAAATGCTGGAAGGGCAGACCCTGCGAAATGTGATGGAGGTCAACCAGAGTATAGGGCAGGGTTTTACCGCTGATGAGGTTTTGGATATAGCTGGACAATTGAGTCAAGCACTACTGTATGCCCACAGAAGCACTGTCCACAGAAATGTAAAACCTGAAAATATTTTCATGACTGAATCCGGTGAAATCAAACTCATGGATTTTAGTTTTTCCTCATTGATGCAATCTGAAAACCTGACTCTTACCGGTACTGGGGCTGGCATGGGTTCTGTTTATTATATGGCTCCCGAACTGTTACAGGGTGGAAGAGAGGGGGAAGCCAGGTCTGATCAATACTCAGTGGCTGCCATTTTGTATGAATTGTTGAGTGGCGATGTGCCAATGGGTATGGCTAAACCATTAAGTGAATTGCGAAAAGATATCCCCAGAGGATTGTCTGATGCAATAACCATGGCCTTATCACCATCCGTACAGGACAGGTTTCCCGATATGGACCAGTTTGCCCTTGCTCTGACGCAGAAGGGGAAGGCAAAACCATTGGCAGGTCTGGCAGCCAAACTCCCACCTGGTTTACCGATTGGAAAAATAGTAGCAGGTACAGGTCTGGCAATAATTTTACTTACTGTTGTGGTTACATACCCGACATGGAAAAAGAGTATCGTAGGTCATTTTCGTGATCCGGAACTTGTTGCAAATGTGGAATTAGCTCACCAGGAAAGTCTGGAAAAACAAGAGGAATGGCAAAAGATTGCTTCGAATCTGCCCAATACTGATTTTCCTGACGCCGATCAAGCCTTTGAGGATCTTACTACTGGAGAAGCTTTACAGGTTGAAGATGACCTGGATGCTGCCCTTGAATCATTTAGGGAAAGTGTTGCCAAATATGACACTATTATAAATAGTCAGAGCATTCTTATGCGGAGTCAGGCTGTAGAATTACAGGCCAATGTAGCAATGCTTGCCAAGCGAATTGAAAAAGAAAAAGTCGATCTGAATAGGAAATTGGAAAAGGCAAAAAAGAATGTTGATCGATATGAACAGAGAAAGCAGGAAGAAAATTTACCTCAGGCCAGAAAAGAATTGGAAATGGCACAGAGTTTATCTGACTTGTGTGAAAATGGCATATTCAACGGGGCGTCTTACATCGGAATGAAGGGAAAAATGGCAGCATCGGATGCCATGATACTCAGGGGACAGTATGTTGCCGCCATAAAAATTCTTCAGGAGCTTGAAGAAGGGCTGAAAGTTTTTCAGCCTCAGATAAAACAGGTTCGCAATGTTCTTGTTTTGCAAGGAAAAGCCAAGAAAAAACAAGCATTATGGGATGACAAAAAAATATTTGAAGAAAGGGCACCATTTCTTCATGTACCAAATGAAAAAATGGAAGAAGGAAAAAGAGCATTAGAAGATTTTTCCTTGGATATTGCTGCAACTGCGTATGATAAAGCAGACAATGGATATTCCCTTGCTCTGGAAAATTGCGATACTGTTTTTGT
>JAOZKX010000317.1 GCA_029935135.1 Desulfocapsa sp. | reverse complement strand
GGTGCCGAAACAATTAGCACTTCCGATCCTGTTTGACTTCTGTTTTTCCACATTATAAGATTAAGAGAGTCTAAAAGGAAGTAGCATCATTATCCCACCATTACGATATTCTTATGGAGGTGTCAAATGAGGAATAAATCTTTCTACCGTTTACAATGTCTGTTGCTGGCTCTCATTCTTCTCTTTCTTCTTCCCACCGCATCCATTGCAGAAAAGATTTTTGGAGGCCTTACTTTTATAGGTGATAGACAGGGTGTCTGCATTGAAATTGCAGGAGAATGTGCCACAGAAGATATTGATTTTGAACTTGCAACCTGTGGTGCCGATAGCACAGAAAAAGAAAAATTCACGAAGAGGATGCCTTTTACAATTCTCGTCCCTAAAGGAACTCACAGTCTGGTTGTTAAAAAGAATGGTAAACCAATAGCTACTGATCAAATAACCATTACACCTGAAAAAGTTTTGGTATACCAGCTTCCCTGATATGTGATACTTGGCATTTGTATTAATTACTTTTTCTGTTTCTGGAACCATCCGTATTGGCAAAATTTTAGCGGCCTAAGGGTACATCAATCCCTGCTACCTAGGATGGACAGCATTTTCGAAACTCTAAGGGGACTGTCATGTAGATGAAGGTCTTTTTATGATATTTTCTTAAGCTTAAACTGCTTCAATCCTTTCGATGCATCATCCTATTGACTTGAGGTGCACCTGGCTTCCCGGCAAAATCACACCTTCCAATCTTCCGTAATTGCTTGAACACGATAGGTTTCACCTTGCTTATTTTATAGATTTGTGGTCTTCAAATAAGGTTTGTTGTAATGTGTTGTGTCATGTTTTCGCATAAGATATCTCGTCCAAAATGAGAGCTATAAGTACTAATTAAAGCTATGCCTGATACCGAATTAAGAAAATCAAAGATATCTGCCGCTGTAGTCTCTGTATGTATATGTCTGATTTTTTTAGGGCCCATGTTGGGAAAATCTTCATCTGCGGCAACATTTTCCGTTAATTCAGTCTTTGATGTGAATGATCTGACACCCGGTAATGGACTTTGTGTTGCGTATCTGCTTATCAGTATTCCCATAGTCATACCTTTTTGTACCCTTCGTGCTGCCATAGAAGAGACAAATGCTTTGCCAGGGGAAGATGTCATTCTTTTGCGAGCAGGTACCTATCGATTCAATAAATCAGGTGCTAATGAAGATCAGGCCTTCACAGGAGATCTGGACATTACTGACTCTGTACAGATTGTTGGTGCCGGCATAGATCAGACCTTTATTGATGCCGCGGCTCTTGATCGTGTATTTGATATGTTTGGCCAGAATGTAACCGTTTCTTTATCTGGATTGACTATCACCAATGGCAGTCTACCTACAGGACTAGCTGATAGCCAAAAAGGTGGTGGGGCAATCCGGAATAAATCCTTTTTGTTTCTTGAGAGCATTGTTTTAGAAAATAATATGGTGGCTGGAACAACTAGTGAGGATGTGGGCGGTGGGCTTTTCAATGAGGGTATCTGTTCCATACAAAAAAGCACCATAAATGATAACCGTGCAAATGAAGGGGGCGGTATATTTAATGGTCCAGGCAGCTCTCTAATGCTCGCAGAGAGTGCTATCATTCATAATTCCAGTGAGGCTGGGGGAGGCTTCGCAAATCAAGGAATAGCGACTTTGATAAATTCGACTGTCAGTAATAACAGTGTGAGTAAGAATAGTTATCTTTTAGGGGGCGGAATAAAAAATTGGGGGCATCTGCAAATTACTCAATCCACTATTGCCGAAAATAGTTCATTGGATGGTGGCGGTGGGATCAGCAACAATGGAACGATTTCCCTGGTGAATACACTTATTGCGGGTAATGTTGGCGGAAATTGTCAGCTCGCTGTCGATCAGGTCTCGCAGGGAAATAATCTTGATAGTGATGCCAGTTGTTTGTCGTTTCCTTTACAAACTGATCTCATTTTGATTGACCCATTGTTAAGACCCTTGCAAACAAATGGCCTTTATCCAAGTCTGCATGGCCTCAAACCAGGGAGTCCCGCCATTGATGCCGGACAGTCTTTGTCTGAGATAACCGTTGATCAACGAGGAGTTGCTCGTCCTCGGAGGAAGGCATTTGATATTGGTGCCTTTGAGGCATTTGATATTCCCGTCGCATCCAACCTGGCCCCACTTTTGTTTTAATCAGTCGGAGAAAAATGTCAAAAACTAAAGGACTTATAGCTGTCTTCACCGGCAACGGAAAAGGAAAAACCACTGCCTCTCTCGGTCTGGCATTCAGGGCCCTTGGCCATGAGCATAAGGTTTGTATTATTCAGTTTATTAAGGGAAGCTGGAAATATGGGGAGCTGGAGGCAGCTAGACATTTCAGCCCTCTGCTGGATTTTCATGTTATGGGGCGAGGGTTTACCTGGAAATCAGATGACCTTGATAAAGATAGAGAAGTTGCCCTTGAGGCTTGGGAGTTTGCCAAAAAGACCATTCACGACAATCACTATTCTTTGGTGATTCTTGATGAACTGACCTATCTCCCACATTACAAGATGCTTGATGAAAAAGAGATTATAACTGTCTTGACAAACAAACCTGCGGAACAGCATGTTGTTATTACCGGTCGCTATGCCTCTCAGGAGTTGATGGAACTTGCTGATCTTGTGACTGAGATGAAAGAAATTAAGCATCCCTTTAAAAATGGTGTAAAGGCACAGAAGGGTTTTGAATTCTAAGATAAAAAGTTGTTCGTGAAAGTCACTCTTTCTGCTTTATTCTTATGTGTCTTTGCATTAGTTGACACCGGAATGTGAGCTGATTAGTGTGCAGTAGAACACAGAAAAAATACACAAATATTACTATATTTTCCGGAGATGAAAATGGAATCTTTTGACGACCTGCTGGAACGATCTACCAAGGTTCATGGTCATATATGTGCTGGACAGGTTATTGGCGTAAGAATGTCAATGATTGGTCTTGAAGCCATAGGTATTCAGGATCCACGTGGACTAGATCGAAAAAAACTCTATGTTCTTGTTGAGATTGATCGCTGTGCCACAGATGCCATTCAGTCTGTTACCGGCTGCAGCCTCGGCAAACGATCCATGCGCTGGATAGATTATGGCATAATGGCGGCAACCTTTGTAAATCTTGATACTGGAAAGGCTGTTCGTATTCTGGCCAGAGAAGAATCAAGAGAGCTCTCGAAAAAGTACTCTCCTGAAATTGAAAATAAGTATAAACGACAACTTGATGCCTATCGGGTTATGCCCCAGGAAGAGCTTTTCACCATTGATGAAGTGAGTATTACAATCCCTGAAGAGGACATGCCGGGCAGACCTCTAAAGCGTATTCAATGTGATGAGTGCGGTGACTGGGTTCAGGATTGCAGGGATGTGGAAAAAGATGGAAAAAATCTTTGCC
>JAOZKX010000316.1 GCA_029935135.1 Desulfocapsa sp. | reverse complement strand
GTGCAGAGTTCTCCTGCAGGAGTTGGAACTCTTTTTCAGTGAGTCGTTCACAGGTGCCGTTGATACGAGAAAGAGACTTGTTGCTTGTTAAGCGTGCTGCGATCTGCAGGATTGCTGTTTCTCCCATACCGTAGACAAGGAGATCGGCTTTAGCATCGCTTAGAAAAGATCCTCTCAGTTTCCCCTGCTTGTAGTCATAGTGAACGAATCGGCGCAGTGATGCTTCTACTCCGCCAAGAATAATGGGTACATCTTTGTAGGCAGACCTTGCCAGATTGCTATAGATAAGGGAGGCGCGATCCGGCCGGCGACGGCTGGTCTTTTCTTTTTTGTCTCCCCACCAGGGATTGCCGTCTGGGGAGTAGGCATCTTTTTCCCTTACCTTGCCGTTTCCGGTATAGTTGGCCACGATGGAGTCGAGATTTCCTCCACTGATCCCAAAAAACAGGCGTGGCCTGCCAAATCGCTTAAAGTCTGCGTTACTGTTGTAGCGAGGTTGAGCAAGGATTGCCACCCGATAGCCCTGGCTTTCCAGGAGGCGACCGATCAGGGCAATGCCAAAAGAGGGGTGGTCAACATAGGCATCACCTGTGACCAGAACGATGTCAACTTCCTGCCAGTTTCTGGCCAGGCATTCTTTTTTGCTTATGGGAAGTGGTGAAAAAGGTTCTACTGTTTTCATGATAAGGCTATAGTACCTTTGAGATTTGGAATGTGCAAGAATATAGGTATGCGGTATACGGTGTGCGGTATGCGGTTTGTTTTTTTTGGGAGATGGAGTGATGGGTGTGGATATAGAGCGGTTTCTGGCTGTTTTGGCTGATGAGGTTGTGGATTATCAGGTCCCTGTGGTGGATTTGATTGCCGTGCAGACGCGGGATCCGTTTAAGGTACTGGTGGCGACAATTCTTTCTGCCAGAACGAAGGATGAGGTCACTGCGAAGGCTTCGCAGCGATTATTTGCCAGGGCATCAACGGCTGCAGACCTTGCGAAACTCAGTGAAGCAGTGTTGCAAAAACTGATTTTTCCGGTGGGTTTTTATAAGAACAAAGCTCGTTACCTTGCTGCCCTGCCTGCAAAGCTGGCGGAGTTTGACTCTCAGGTTCCGCAGACCATGGAATCCTTACTCACTCTGCCTGGGGTGGGTAGAAAGACTGCAAATCTCGTGTTGGCACAGGCATTTAACATCCCGGCAATCTGTGTGGATACCCATGTGCATCGCATTATGAATATCTGGGGTTTTGTGCAGACAAAAACGCCCCTGCAGACGGAGATGGCCCTGCGGGAAACACTTCCTGAAGAATACTGGATCCCTGTTAATTCGCTTCTGGTGGCCTTTGGCCAGGGAACCTGCAGACCTGTCGGGCCCCATTGCGATCGATGTGTATTGACAAAAGAGTGTGCAAAAATTGGGGTGACTCCACGAAAAAGTGGGAGAAAGGGTGTTGCCCAAGGTGTTGAACGCCTTGTCTCCTGGAATGTGAACGGGTTGCGGGCTGCCTTTAAAAAAGGATTTTTGGAGAGTGTGAAAGAAATGGCCCCGGATGTGATCGGACTGCAGGAGATCAAGGCAATGGTTGAACAATTGCCGGAATCATTGCAAAACCTGACTGGTTATCATGGTTATTTTTACTCGGCCGAGAGAAAAGGGTATTCAGGTGTTGCGGTCTATAGCCGTAAAAAAGCAAAGGCAGTTATCGAGGGGATTGGCGATCGACGCTTTGACAGTGAGGGCAGGGTCCTGACTCTTGAATTTGATAGCTACTATTTTGTGAATTGCTATTTCCCAAACTCGAAAAATGATTTGAGCAGACTGGATTTTAAGCATGATTTTAATATGCTGCTACAGCAGTTTATAGAAGACCTTGCCGGCAAGAAGTCTGTGGTTGTCTGTGGCGATTTTAATGTGGCGCATAGAGAAATAGACCTCGCCAATCCCAGACAGAATGTGAAAAATGCCGGATTTACTCCGGAAGAAAGGGGGTGGATGGATGATTTTACTGCTGCCGGCTGGGTGGACAGTTTTCGTGAGAAGAATACAAATCCGGACAATTATTCATGGTGGAGTTATCGGAGCAGGGCTCGCGAACGCAATGTGGGCTGGCGTATAGACTATTTTTGTGTTGATAAAGACAGTCGTAAAAAGATCATGAATGCAGGGATCTATCCTGAAATATATGGTTCTGATCATTGTCCTGTTATGCTTGATTTCCTTCTCTAATTCATGTAACATTTTTGTATCTATACTATTTCAAGGTACTCTTCTGAGAGAAACTGTTTCCTTTAAAGGGGTTGGTTAATGACTTTACAAAAGAATCTGTATCGCATCCTCCTGGCAGACGATCATGTCCTTATTCGCCATGGTATCAGGCAGATTATCGGCACGAATCCAGCCCTGGAGGTAATTGGGGAGGTTGGAGATGGAGAGGAGTTACTGGAATTTCTTCAGCTGCAGCAGCCTGACCTTCTTATTCTTGATATCTCCATGCCCAAGCTGACCGGTATTGAGGCTGTGGGGAAAGTGAAAAAACTGTACCCGCAGGTCAAGGTTCTTATGCTGACCATGCATAAAAACAAGCAGTATTTTTACCATGCAATGTCAGCAGGGGCAGATGGCTATCTGATGAAAGAAGATTCTGATGAGGAGCTTCTCCTTGCTGTCAAGCGTATCCAGAATGGTAAGTCCTATATTTCTCCGTTTCTCACCGATGATTTTACTGATGATGTGATCAGTGCCTATCGAAATAATCGTAGTTCTCCATTCGAAGCATTGACTCCGCGGGAGAAGGAGATCCTTGAACTTGTGGTGGCGGGGCATACCAGTAAAGTTATGGCAGAGATGCTTTGTCTCAGTCCAAGAACAGTTGATCATCATCGAGCGAATCTGCTGAAAAAATTTGACATGAAAAGCAGTGTGGATCTGGTGAATTTTGCCGTCCGTAGTGGTTTTGTACTTCCCCAAGATTGATTCTTTTCAGTGATCCCTGTCCGTATCTTTTTTTGGCTGGCCAGAAAAAAGGCTGTCTGAAAATGAGTATCCGTCCGTCCCTATTTCCAGATAATAACATTGTTTATTGCTGCTTATAGGTAAATATACCTGCTTGAAAATCCGTATATCCAACAATTGTTTTTCCCCCGAGATGGTGTTTCTATAATAACAGAATTGAATGGTTATTCAGTCGATGTTGTCTGTCATGGCTGTTAGTCGAAGAGTATTGTTTTTTTAGAAGAACATTTTTTGAAAAGGGAAAGGGAAATGAATAAAGCAGAATTGATTGCTTCAATTGCAGTATCAGCAAGTACAACAAAGGTGGCAGCTGAGCAGGCGCTGAACGGTGTTATCGATAATATGGTCCAGGCGATGAAAGATGGCGAAAAGGTATCTCTTCTTGGTTTTGGTACCTTCAGCGTTGTTGAACG
>JAOZKX010000315.1 GCA_029935135.1 Desulfocapsa sp. | reverse complement strand
CCTTTGATGGACCTGTCCAGTATATCCCTCTGTATGTATTCCTGTCCTCAGAATCACCTACTCCTGCACCTGCGGAACCGTCTGTGTTTTCATAGGTAACATTGCAGGGAGCTGCAAATGAAGAGTTCGCAATGAACACTACACAGCTGAAAAGAAGCAACACAAATCGTATTTTATTTATTTTTTTCATTATCTTTTGGGAAGTCCTTTAATCAAATCAGCATATTCCATCCGCATTCACCTGCCTGAAGCTTTGAATAACTGGCTTTTTTTTCTTTGTCCATGCTATAACGATAATACATACTCTCTTTCATTTACCAGCAACCAGACACACTCAAACAATACCTCAGAAAGATGGAAAAACTCCAGGATATTATGACCGCACCGGTCCTTACCGTTACACCGGATAGATCCGTGAGCCATGCCCTTAGTATCATGGAAAAGGAGAGACTGAGTGCGCTTATTGTTGCAAGAGACTGTAAGCCTTTGGGGATATTTACAGAGCGGGCACTTATTCAAATCCGTGCCGGCGGCATAATTGATTACTCCTGGCCCATTCATCAGGTTATGTCCAGTCCCCCTTTAACTGCTTCAATTGATATGGACTACCGGGAAGCCTATCAACTATTACTACAGCACCGTTTTCGCCATCTGGTGGTGACTGACCATGATGATCTTCTTGTCGGCATAATTACCGGTACAGATTTTCTTTCCCACCTCGGTCTCGAGTATTTTATGGAGTTTAAGAGTGTTGGCCAGGTAATGAGTAGGGATGTGGTCACCTTAAAATCTTCATTATCCGTATACAAAGCCATGACACTTATGAATGAACGTCGGATCAGTTCTCTTGTCATGGAAGATAACGGCTACCCCAAAGGCATCATCACAGAACGTGACCTACTCCGCCTTATCCGCTCGAAAAGAGACCTGAAAAGTATTACCTTAGATGAAGTTATGAGCAGTCCTGTGCAGACTGTTTTTGCCGATGTATCCAGTCACGAAGCTGCAAAAATTCTTACCCAAAATAAACTTCGGCGGCTGGTAGTAACCAACAGCAGTGGTCATTGCGTTGGTATCATCACAGAGACCGATATGGTCAAAGGATTACGCACCAGTTATACGGACCATCTGAAAGGAGTGATAAAAAAACAGGATCGGCAACTGGAAAAAGTCAAAAAACAGATGGAAGAAAAAGCCATTCTGGACAGTATGCTGCAATCCACTGGGGATATTGCTATCTCCATTATGGATCCAGATCTGACTATCCTCATTCATAATCATGCTGCTTCTGCACTCTATAAAAACCCTGCTGCCAATCTCATTGGGCTGAATGCAGCAGCACTCTATACCAACAGTGAAAACCTGAGCCAGTTCCAAAAGGGTATTACGCTTGCCGATACCGACGGAAGGTACGAATGCATTATGAAACAACTAACAGAAGGCGTACCTCGTTACCTCAATACGACAATCTTTTGCATACGAGATCAGGAAAACCATAAAAGCGGATATGGCGTCATTTTTCAGGACATTACAGAGCAACGGAAGGCACTATTTGAGCTTGAGCAAAAGAAGAAGGAAGCAGAGGATGCTAACATTGCCCTTACGGTTATGCTTGACCAGCATACCAGAACAAAAGAAGGCATAGAGGAGCAAATATCCGTTAAGTTACAAGAACTTGTCAACCCTTACCTGGATCTCCTCAGACAGTCGGCAAACAGCGATCAGCAGACAGAAACTATTCGTATCATTACAGCTCACATTAATGCCATCACCCATCAATTTTCTCCTCAAGCCAGAAAAATTATGCTTAAACTCTCTCCTCGGGAAACCATGATTGCCGATCTGGTCAGACAGGGAAAAACAAGCAAAGACATTTCCGAAATACTCCATATTGGCCTGCGTACTGTTGAAACTTACCGTAATAACCTACGCAAGAAAATTGGACTGAACAAAAAGAAAATCAGCCTCAGAACATACCTGATTTCCAATTTCACTGAGCAATAAACCGCTCCCTTTATACAGTATTCACCTCCGTATTTTTACCGTTTTTTTTCCGTATTGACTTCATTTTTATTTTAGGCGATAGTTAATTACAAAACAAATCACAGAACTGAAAGCATAGATTACGATATCATTTAGAAAAACTCATTGTCCTGACTCGTTTTCAATAGGAGAAAAACTATGGTAGTAAAAAAGAAACTCCCGCTTATCAAATCCACGACCACATCAGCCGCAAAGGTAGCAAAAGAGCTTGAGGCCAAGGAAAAGATAACAACAGCGAAAAAAAGCAAAAAAATCACCAATCCCAAAAGCATCATTTTCAATAAAAAGCCGGTAGTTCTTAAAAATCTCCTCAAAAAATACAGCAAGTTAAAAAATGGGGCTCCGTCTCTGAATAAATTTCAGAAAAAAGCCATGCGTCGTTACCATAGGGAAGAGGCACTTAAACCCTATCAGGCAGAGTTGATCAGGATGCAGAAATGTCTGGAAAACAACAATCGCCGCATGATTATCTTATTTGAAGGTCGGGATGCAGCCGGGAAAGGTGGGACTATTCGCCGTGTCAGCCGCTATATGAACGAAAAGCATTATCGAGTTGTGGCAATGGCCAAGCCAACAGAATACGAAACAACCCAATGGTTTTTCCAGAAATATATCGCTCAATTTCCCAGGGGTGGTGAAGTAGTACTCTTCGATCGCAGTTGGTACAACCGCGCCGTGGTGGAACCTGTTTTTGGGTTCTGTACCCCGGAGGAATACAAAAACTTTATGCGGGGAGTTGTCGGCCTGGAAAAAGATCTGGTTCGACAGGGTACCATACTGGTAAAGCTCTATTTTTCTGTGACCAAAGAAGAGCAGGCCCGGCGTTTTAACAGACGGAAAACTGACCCTCTCAGACAGTGGAAACTCTCAGAAATTGATGTCCAGGCCCAGGATCGCTGGGATGATTTCACCAATCAGAAGTATGAGATGTTGAAAAAAACACACACCAACACTGCCCCCTGGACCATTATCCGTTCCAACAACAAGCATGAAGCACGTGTTAACGCCATGAAAGTCATCCTCAATGCTGTCGCCTATGATAGGGGTAATAACGACCTTGATTTTGTCCCCGATCCCAAAGTAGTGATCTCAGGCTCTCGTGAAAAAGAGATTATGGATGCCCAACGTATTAAACTTGGAAGTTTCGTAGGATAAATAAAATACTATTTACAATAGGATAGAAAAGACAATGAGCAGCAAAAAAGATAAAGAAAAGAACAAGGTCAAACTGGCAGAGGGCGTCGCCATCCGCAATAAAGATGCCAAAAAGAGTGACAATCGCCAGGCTGTATGGATTAAAAATTGGCATCTGGAGTATGAAGAAAATCTTCGTACCCTGCAGATTGAACTGATGAAAATGCAGCAATCCATGCAGACCAG
>JAOZKX010000035.1 GCA_029935135.1 Desulfocapsa sp. | reverse complement strand
AATCATAAATAACACCGACTGTCAGAAACCCTCCTGTTATAAGATACAAAATTCCGCTGATCCATTTCCCCTGATAGAAGCGGTGGATGCCAAAAACACCAAGAAAGGTGAGCAGTATCCAGGCGATATTGTAATCAATAGCTCCCGGCTGGAATTTGATATTTGCATCTCTACTCATTCCCGGAATCAGAAACAGGTCAACAATCCAGCCGATGAAAAAGAGGCCGAGGGTGAAGAAGTATAGTGTTCCTGTGAGTTTGCGCCCATAGTAAAATCTATGAGAACCTAAGAAACCGAAAATCCATAGAATATAGCCGATAACCGGGCTGTGTGTTTCTTCTTCGTATTGCCTTGTTTCCATCATTGTTCCTTGAGTTTTCTTTTGACCTGTTGCACTCTTTTCCATGCGGATTCTATCTGTAGTACAGATAGTTTCTTATCTGCTATGGCCCGCAGCACCGCCCGGGTCAGTTTCTGTAGTATTTCCGGCTGATAATCCAGATTGTTACCAACGATAATCATATCAACACCAGCAGCAAGGGCAAGACATGCGGCTTCTTCCAGGCCGTATTGATCTGTAATTGCCCTCATTTGTATGTCGTCAGTGACGATAAGGCCATTGTAGCCAAGTTGCTTACGAAGCAGTTGGCTGACGACAGGGATGGAGAGACTGGTTGGGTACTCGGGGTCCAGGTTTTTATGAAAAAGGTGGCCAAGCATTATGGCGTCGGCCATCTGCATCTCTATCAGTTTGGCAAACGGTACGAGTTCTTCCTGCTGCCAACTGCTGCTTATATCAGTAAATCCCAGATGAGAGTCAGCCCGTGAACTGCCATGTCCCGGGAAATGTTTCAGGCAGGAGAGGATATTCAACTCAGTGTGTGCCCCTATCCACATCGCAGCATGACGGATAACAGCGTCGGAACTATCTGAGAAACTCCTCTGCAGGGCCCCGATAACAGGATTTTCAGGGAAAGTGTTGAGGTCTGTCACTGGAGCCAGATTGAAATTAACACCGACAGAGGCAAGTATTGCTGCGGTACAGGAGGCATGGATACGCGTGAGGGTTGGATCGTCTGTTTTGCCAAGAGTTTGAGCGCTGGCAGTTTCCGGGAATCCCGCCTGGGCTTTGAATCGCTTGACCAATCCACCCTCCTGATCAACTGCGATCAGCAAAGGGGATGTTGAATAGTCTTGCAGCGAAGTTGTGAGCGATTTCACCTGAGACGCATTGATGATATTGTTTTCGGGCTGTTGTCTGGCAAGTAATCGATCAAAAAGAATGACCCCGCCGAGGTTTCGCTGCCTGATATCCTGGGCTATGGGGTGATTGTTATCAATACGATCACCTTTAAAGCCAAGGATAAACAGTTGCCCTATTTTTTGTTCAATTGTCATGGGAGATAGTGGGGTAATTCATTGTTTCTGCCTGGGGTGTTTGTTGAATGGAGGAGTTTCAATTTCTTGAAGTGTAGCATTATGCTAAACAAAAAAACAGGGGCAATGTTTATGTGTTTGCAACATGCTGTATTGGCGATGTTATGTTGGGTTTGTCAAAAACATGACAGTGGCATGTCTGCTTCTGGGCAATCTTGCTGTTTGTTTACTGGGGAAGTGTCAATATTTTGAATTCGCAATTTGGACAAAGAAAAGCACCTTGTAATTAGCTGACAGCAGTGGCAATAAGTTTTACACTTCCTTTCAGGTGGTACTGGTACGATAATTGCTTTAAAAGAAAATGAAAAAAGTTCTTAATATTTAAACATTTTGGGTCGATACAAAAGTAACCAAAAGAAATCCAATAAAAGGTGTCTACAAATGAGTATTTCAATATCCATGGAACCAAACATTTCAATCGGACAGCGAAACGATGAAATTGATCAGGTCATGGTAGAACTTGATCACTTCAGGCGTCAGACGGAACGACTTGATCTTATGAATAAACTGCATGCCCGCATGGCTGGTGTGCTGGAACTTTCAGGTATGATTGAGGCGTATTCCATATGGCTTATGCCCCATGTGGAACATGAACTTATTGGTTATAACAATCAGGTACGTGAGAAAAAACACCTTTTCTGTTCAGGGCATGGTCCCAAGAGACGTTCCATCATCGCCTTTGCTGAAGAATTATTAAATCATTCGGACAAGGACATCAGTTTTTGTGTAAGCGAAGATGGGCATTATGGACATAAATGGTTGATTGAAACTGCTGAAGACTCAGGTATCCTCATTATTTTAAAAGATGAGACTGCATTACAGACAGATGAAATTAACCTTATCAATGAGTCATTGTTGATTTTAGCAGAATCTCTTCGGCGAGCCCTTGAGTATGAAGAGCTTTTTGAAAGTGCAAGAAAAGATGCTCTCACCGGACTATCCAATAGAAGGGTGTTTGATGAACGCATCCGTGATATCATGGATGCTGCAAATCGCTACAATCGTCCAGTGACAATGGCGTCTCTTGATCTTGATCATTTTAAACAGATTAATGACAATCTTGGCCATCAGCAGGGAGATCGGGTTCTGAAACAGGTTGCGAATATCTTTCAAAACACAGTTCGAACAACAGATCTTCTGGTACGCATCGGTGGGGATGAGTTTGTTCTGGTAATGGATTGTACTGATCTGGGCAACGGCAGGGTACTGGCTGAAAGATTGTGCCAGGCAGTAAGTGATCTGGATATCTGGGCAGATGATGAAACGAAACTTGGCGTCTCCATAGGTATGGCTCAGTTGCAAAGCGGAGAGAGCCAGGGGCAGTGGATGGAACGAGTTGATGATATTCTTTACAATGCCAAAGCAGCAGGACGTTCCAGGGTAAACATTTCTTAGAAAAAGAGTGAAAGAGTGACAAAATAAAAAGGCCGATTCCTTAAAAAGAATCGGCCTTTTCTATTGCATGGTTTGGACGACCTTACTCGAGAATGATATTGATGGGGATAATGTGCATCTCTTTACTGCGTTGCTCGGTAAATCCCAATGTCCACTCTTTGCATGAGGCATTGTCTCCAAGGAGGCTGTCAATATCACCAACAAGTCCGGAGACATTGATGATCGGATGGCGACTGAAAACCTGAGGTAAGCCTTGAGTGAGGTTACAGGCAAGGCAGCAACCCGGTCGTTCATGCAGTCGAAGTTCCATCACCAGTTGTCCGCCGCTGGTTCCTCCGTAGGCAAGCTCTATATCGTACGCCCCCTCGCTGGCATCCCCAAAGAGAGCGTCAAAGAAATCGTCGGTGCGTTCTTTTGGAAAGAGGGTGTCCAGCGTTTCCTGGGTGAAGAGTGCGTCAATTGTTGTGGTATTCATGGCTGTTTTTCAGTTAAGTTGATTTCTGTTTCTGTATGTCGAAACCCAATTATTTCAATTTGCTGCTTACTATAAACCTCCTGCTTCTATTGTCAACCGGTGTTGCGGGAGAAAAGGCAGTGTGGTAATGTGTCTGTCATGGAAAATAATCCCTTACAAACAACGCTTGATTCTCCGTCAGTTTCCGTAAATCTTGAAGAGCTTAATCCTGCCCAGCGCCAGGCTGTAACAACCACCGAAGGCTCTTTGCTGGTTATCGCCGGAGCAGGCAGTGGGAAAACCAGAACCCTTGTCTACCGTGTGGCCCATCTACTCGAACAGGGTGTGGCCCCTGATAAAATATTACTGCTCACCTTCACCAGAAAGGCCTCGCAGGAAATGCTCTGGCGTGCCGGAAATCTGCTCAATGATTCCTGTGGTCGGGTAACTGGAGGCACCTTTCACGGGATCAGCAATATGCTGCTTCGTCGTTACGGACACTATCTTGGCTTTGGTTCCACTTTTACCATTATTGACCGGGGTGATGCCGAGGGAATCATAAATCTATTAAAGGGATCCCTTGGGCTCACCGGTCGGGATAAACAGTTTCCCACCAAACGCGTTTTGATCAACATCCTTTCCGGCTCTGTCAATAAATCCATGGCCATAGATGATCTGATCTATGAACAATATGCACACTTGAGTGAGCATGTTGATGATATCATAAACCTTGATAAGCATTATAGAGAGTTCAAACTAAATAACGGGCTTATGGATTATGATGATCTGCTGGTGAACTGGAAACGGCTCCTTGCTGAAGTTCCTGAGGCACAAAGGGATATTGCTGCCCGTTATTCTCATATTATGGTGGATGAGTATCAGGACACCAATCTTATTCAGGCAGATATCGTACGCCTTCTTGCCCATGGGCATAATAATGTGATGGTGGTGGGTGATGATTCCCAATCCATCTACTCTTTCCGTGGTGCTGATTTTTATAATATCATGCGTTTTCCCAAAGTGTTTCCTGATACCACGATTATAAAACTTGAGGAAAATTATCGTTCCAGCCAGCCGATTCTTTCTCTTACTAATGATATCATCAGGAATGCCACCGAAAAATATACCAAAACACTTTTTACGAAGATAGAAGGGGACTTGAAACCGAGGCTTTTTGCCGGCCGTGATGAGCGGGAAGAGGCACTCTTTGTCAATCGAAAGATAGCGGAACTACAGAATGAAGGCGTAGAGCTGACCAATATTGCTGTACTCTTCCGCTCCGGTTTTCACTCCTATAAACTCGAGCTTGAGCTGAACTCCAGTGGGGTGGAGTTTGAAAAAAGAGGTGGCTTGAAACTGACCGAGTCGGCCCATATGAAAGATGTCATCGCTTTTTTACGACTACAGGTAAATGTGCGCGACAGTCTCTCCTGGAATCGTATCCTTCTGCAACTCAATAAAGTGGGGCCCAAAACAGCGGCGAAGATAACGGACAGGGTCACCATGGCAGACGATCCCTTGTCTGCCCTTGCTGAGTATCCTCCCGGAAAGACATGGAAAGAGGGGATGGCCAAGCTGGTGCAGCTTTTTTATGATATGGAAAAAGAATCAGCACCCGGTGTGTTGTATGAACTCATTATGGCCTATTATCAGCCTCTCTTTGAACAGATCTATCGTGATGATTTTCCCAAACGGCAAAAAGATCTGGATCAGTTGAAGTCTATCATCAGTGGGTATGAGGATGTGCAGTCTTTTGTGGATGATACGACCCTTGATCCACCGGATACAGTAGAGGACCATGGAAAACAAACGGATCGGATGATTCTCTCCACCATCCATTCTTCCAAGGGACTGGAGTGGGATGCCGTATTTGTGATGGGGCTGGCAGAAGGAAGGTTCCCTCATATGGCCGCAGGAATCGGTGAGCAGATGGAAGAGGAGAGGCGCCTCCTCTATGTGGCGGCAACACGGGCCAGGAAGTATCTTTTTCTGACCTACCCAAGGCAGCTGATGACGCCTGACCGGCAGTTTAAACGGGTGGGGATGTCTCCGTTTCTCTCTGAGTTACGGGCTGGTCTTTTTCAGCGCATTGAAACAAGAGATGGGCAGAGATCTTCTGGATTTGATTTCTCCGCATCTCCTTCCCGGACCGTTCCTGCCTATCCACGCAAAAAGAAAAAGCAAAAACTCTCTGTAAAAGATTTGCCCCAGGGGACACGAGTGACCCATCCTTTCTTTGGTGAGGGGACGGTGAAGAAAAGTGGTCAGGGGCGCTCTGTGGATGTGGCCTTTGAGCGGCATGGGATAAAGACATTGCATCTCGACTATGCCAAACTTTCATTGTGTTAAGATGAGTGTGATTGCAAAAATGAACTATCAGGAAGCCTGGGAATATCTGGACAGCCTCCAGTTTCATAAGATTAAACTCGGCCTTGACGCCATGCGTTCGTTTATGGCAAAGGTTGGGAATCCTGAACAGCATCTGAAAATAGTGCATGTTGCCGGAACAAACGGTAAGGGATCTGTTAGTGTAACGCTGCTGACACTTCTTGCCCAGGCAGACTATCGTGTAGGTTTGTATACTTCTCCCCACCTGAGTTCTGTGCGTGAGCGATTTCGGATTAATGCTTCTTTTATCAGCGAAGAGAAATTTGCCGAGATTGCCAGCAAAATCCGTACAGTTCTAGGTGATGAAAAGATTACCTACTTTGAATTCACCACAGCCCTTGCCTTCCTCTGGTTTGCTGAAGAGAGACTGGACCTGGTCGTACTTGAGACGGGTCTTGGCGGCAGACTGGATGCCACCAATATTGTCACCCCCCTTGTGACGATTATCACCAATGTGAGTATGGATCATGAAGCGTATCTGGGTGATACCATAACTGCTGTTGCCACTGAAAAAGCTGGTATTGTAAAGGGTGCTGTTCCCCTGGTAACTGCAGCCACAGAAGGCGCCGGATTGGAACAGATACAGTCGAAATGCAGTGAGTTGGGCGCCCCGCTGTATCTCTTCGGCAAGGATTTCCGGGCGATCATAGAAGATGACGGGAGTTGGAATTGGCAGCCTGCGGCAACCTTGTCCTCTCTGCCTTATAACGATCTGCGTTGTTCCATGAAGGGGGCGTATCAGATTGAGAATGCATCACTTGCCCTGGCAGCACTGGCACTTCTGCATAGCCATAATTTTACCATTTCCGTGGAGCAGATTCGCCAGGGGTTGGTGGCAGTCCGATGGCCTGGAAGGCTGGAGTATTTCACCCTTGATCGTTTGAGCAGAAAAGTTGTCCGCCCATCAAGCGCCAGGGGAAATGTCTCCTTTCTCCTGGATGGTGCCCATAATCCAGCCGGTGTGGAAAGTCTGGTGCAGACCCTTGAGAAAGAATGCAGCTATAAAAAACTATTGTTGATCTGGGGAGCCATGGTTGATAAAGATCTGCAAAAAACCCTGCCATCAGTGGCCGCATTTGCCCACACGATCATTCTTACCAAGCCGGCAGGGGAACGATCGGCTGAGCCGGAACTGTTACTGGAACATGTACCTGAGTTCCTTCAATCCAGATGCACTCTGTACTCATCTGTCAGGGAGGCAATTGCAGAAGCTGAGAAACTGGCCCGGGAAGATGATCTTATCCTGATCGCTGGTTCTCTCTATCTGGTCGGGGCATCCCGGAAAATCCTTCTTGGAGAACTGGTTGATGGCTAGGGAGTTTTTTGACTTTGATGCACCGGATGACGCAGAGATTCGCCGTGAACGGGCAAAGGCCAGGGATCTCAGGAAAAGTCGCTGGTGGCAGCAGAAAACTGCGTCAGGAAAATGCTATTTCTGTGACAAAAAAGTAAAATTTAAAGATCTGACCATGGATCATCTCCTGCCCCTGGCCAGGGGAGGGCGCAGTAGCAAAGATAACCTGGTACCCTGTTGCAAGAGTTGTAACACTAAGAAAAGAAGTATGCTTCCTCTGGAATGGGAGGCGTTTATGGATGGTTTGCGAGAAGAGTAAAGAGGAGAGATCTTTGCTTACAGCTGTATGTTTTTTATATGTCTATAAGAGTGCAGCTCCTGCGGGAGGCAAAATCGTTAGAGGCATTTCAATGAATAGTAACCATACCTGGATCAGGTTCAGTAATATATGATTTCCAACCCTGCAAAACAGAATGTCCTTATTGTGGATGATACACCGACAAGCCTCAGCGTGTTGGGTGGTTGTCTTTCCTCTGACTATAATATTTATGTTGCTACCAGTGGCAAAGATGCCTTGAAGCGGGTTGATGAAGTTTTACCTGATTTGATTTTACTCGATATTATGATGCCTGGTATGGATGGGTATGAAGTTTGTCGAAGGTTGAGAGAAAAAGAGAACACCAAAAATATTTCCATAATTTTCATCAGTGCCAAAGCCAGTCTGGATGATGAATCAAAGGGGCTTGAACTGGGGGCCGTTGATTACATTAAAAAACCAATTAATGTGGCCATTGTCAAAAGTAGAGTTCACACCCATCTGTCTCTTAAGCAGGCAAGAGAGAATGCTGAGTTACTTGTTGCGGAACGGACATCCAAGCTCCTGCAAACGAAGAAGGAGCTGGAGAGCAAAACGAAGAGCCTGGAAGAGACCAATACTGCTTTGGAGGTTCTGTTACGCCGGAGGGATCAGGAAAAAGTTGAGTTTGAAAATGAGGTCATGACAAATATCAACAAATTGGTCCGTCCCTATCTTGAAAAGTTGGAGCCGGTTATTCATGCTGAAAAATACAGAGTTATTCTCCAGGCAGCTATTATCAATCTGAATGAAATTGTCGATCCTTTTACCCGAGGTCACCTGGCCAGTATTGCCAAGTTGACACCAGCAGAAATGCAAGTGGCAAACTTTATCAAAATGGGAAAAACTTCCAGAGAAATTGCATCCTTCTTAGGTCTTTCGCGTCGTACCATTGAGGTGCATCGCAGCAGGATCCGTAAAAAAATAGGGTTGAAAAAGAGAACAACCAATCTGCGTCAATACCTTCTCTCGCATCTGTAACATCTCTTCTAAAACACACCTCTCAATGGAGGTGGTGTGTTTTATCTCCTGTTCTGTGGAACTCCTTAACATTGTAATCTGCCGTTTCTTTTCTCTACTTCTTTGTTTTTGCTCAATGTGCATTGTAATAGTTTGTTTTTTTTAGTTTTTATTTAGCCCCTCCTGTCATTATACCTATCTTGAGTAAGTATTACACTAAGTGTGTGTTGGTTGACCAGATATCCTTGTTTTTGCTATGGTTTAAAAAATCACAATGTAAGTATTGGTGTTTCCTGTGTCATGTGGAGTCTCTTTTGATTCTATTAAATGTCCAGGTATTGATATTTTATTCACTTTACTCAGGAGAGCTGATAACCTGTTAATGAGTTGGAATGTTGTTTTTTTCTAAAACAGGTGAAATGGTTCAGTCCTTTCTGGAGAATAGAGTGATGGTGTCCCCCTTGACAAAACAAAGAATTCTGATCGTTGATGATACCCCTGCTAATATAGCATTGCTGGGTCAGTCATTGCAGAACAAGTACGAGATCCTTGTTGCCACCAATGGTCTCGATGCCATACGCATGGCTCAGAAAACACCCCATCCTGATCTTATTCTTCTGGATATCATGATGCCGGGCCTTGATGGATATGAGGTCTGCGAACAGTTGAAAAAAAGTCTTCTTACCAGCAAAATCCCCGTTATTTTTGTTACGGCCATGGGGGAGTACGAAAATGAGGCCAGAGGGTTTGAGGTTGGAGGGGTTGATTATATAACCAAACCTATCAGTCCGGTAATTGTGCGGGCCAGAGTGCAGACTCATCTCGCTCTTTATGATCAGAACCGGGAATTGGAAAAAAAGGCAGCAGAACGTACCCGTGAAATAGTGCATACACAAGAAGTGACTATTTACGGTATGGCCGTTCTCGCTGAGACTCGTGACAATGAGACTGGGAAGCATATCATGCGTACCCAGTATTATGTCAAGGCCCTGGCAGAACACCTGATTGCAACAGACAGGTATTGTGATTATCTAAATGCGTCTCGAATAAATCTCCTCTTTAAATCTGCTCCCCTGCATGACATAGGCAAGGTGGGGATTGTAGACAGTATTCTTTTAAAACCTGGAAAACTGACAGATGAAGAATTTGATGAGATGAAAAAGCACACGACCTATGGTCGTGATGCTATTGTTAAATCAGAACAGGCCCTGGGCAGGAAAAGTACCACCAGTTTTCTGACTCTGGCCCGTGAAATCGCTTATTCGCACCATGAGAAATGGGACGGAAAGGGCTACCCGGAAGGACTCAGCGGTGAAGAAATTCCATTGTCAGGCCGGCTTATGGCCATTGCAGATGTTTATGATGCACTGATCACAAAACGGGTCTATAAGCCCGCTTTCCCCCATGAAAAGGCGGTGGCAATTATTACTGAGGGAAGGGGGAATCATTTTGATCCGGTTCTTGTCGATGCTTTTGTTGAGATTCAGGAAAGATTCAGGGAAATTTCCCTGAAATATGCCGACAGTGATGATGAGTCATACGAGTAGAATAGAAAGACAGACTGCTGATCCCCGGCAGCGGATTCTGATAGTTGACGATGAACCGGTAAACCTGACCATTCTTGGGAATCTTTTTGGAGCGAGGTACGATATCCTTGTGGCTCTCGATGGAAAAAATGGTCTCAAGATTGCATTCTCACAGTCTCCTCCCGATATAATCCTGCTTGATATCATGATGCCGGAGATGGATGGTTATGAAGTCTGCAGAATATTGCAGAGTAATGGGAAAACGAAAGATATCCCGGTGATCTTTGTAACGGCTCTCAGCAGCACTGACAACGAGACTGAGGGGCTGGCGCTGGGAGCCGTGGACTATATCAGTAAGCCATATAGCAATGCAATTGTTAAAGCACGGGTGGAGACGCATCTTTATCTCAAAGAACAGCGCGATATGCTTCTCCGGCAGCAGCAGGAATTGGAGCGCTCAGAGCGACATAACCGAATGATCCTGGAGACCGCATCAGAAGGAATTTTTGGTATAGATGTTAAGAATAGTATCACATTTATGAATCCTGCGGCCTTGAAGATGCTCGGCTGCAAGGAAGAAGATGTCCTCGGTAAAAATTCCTGTTCAATCATGCATCACACAAAATCAGATGGCTGTAAACGTACTTCTGCCGAATGTCTGGCCTGTCAGACGATATATACCGGGAAATCTCTGGAAGCGAATCATGATCTGTACTGGAGACAAGACAACACATCTTTTTCAGTGACCTTCAGTGCTGCTCCGGCCTTTGAAAATGGCATTATTGTCGGAGCTGTCATTGTTTTTAGAGATATTACCAGGCGCCAGCAATTGGAGCGGGAGCTGTATAGAGTAGATAAAGTCGAAGCCTTTCAGGTGCTTGCAGGCGGTATTGCCCATGATTTGAATAACCTGCTTATGACCATCATTGGTACCCTTGACCTGACTCTATGGGACAGAAAAAACGATAGGGAGCTGAAAGCGGGCCTGCAGCCGTGTAAAGAAGCCGCGATGATGGCAACTGATCTTGCTGCGAAATTTCTTATTATAGCCAAGAGTGGTAAATTCCTTACCGAGATAATAGACATACAAACAGTCGTTTCTCAAGTAACAGAGGCTTTTCGCACCGATCAGCACATTGATTACACAGTGGATATCCCCAATGATATATGGCCCCTGACAGCGGATGGTGTGCAATTCCTGT
>JAOZKX010000314.1 GCA_029935135.1 Desulfocapsa sp. | reverse complement strand
TTGTTTGAAGTGGTACCTGGTGTCTGCTCCATCGGCTGAGGCGTGCAGTTCGTCTGCAGAATGGCAGCTGCTGCATTGCATACCATATTTCCTGTAGTGGATATCGCCCTTTCCCTTTTTGCCGAGAAAGTCTGTGCCGATGGGATGGCTGTGGCAGGAAAGACACTGATAGACAAAATCGGGTTTCTTTTCAAAGAAATGCCCGGAACGAAGGCCGCCACCAATAACATCTGGTCTGCTTACATGACAGGCCCCGCAACTTCCCTGGTGACATGTGAGGCAGAGGGGGTCAATAACAGCACCTTTCAGTTGGCTCATCTGTTCTTTGTCGCATCGCTTACCAATGGCAGCATAAAGTGGAGCAGGGTTCATGTGAAGTGAGTTGACAGCGCCACTGGTGATATCGTCATGACACTGGCCGCATGTTTGACTGCTGTTCAGGCTTGGGTCGGCCAGCATACCCATATGTGCCGTGTCTGGATCAGTGGCACCGGGATTCCCCATATGACAGAGTTGGCAGGGAATCTGGCCGTGAGCTGTGCTCAGGAACTCTTCACTGACAAGTACTTTTTCATAGAGATCAAATGGTGCTTGTTTGACCGTGTAGCCGGTACCTTTTTGCAGGTCTGAAACTTTAGGACCATCCTCTCCGTATGTGATTGCATCTTCTGTGAGTTCGTCGATACGATCCGGATCTGTATGACAAAGAGCACATTGGGTTAGTTCCTCTGTTTGGGAAACAGATGCCAAGAGGAGGAGGCTGAAGAGTGAGATAAAGAGAAGAGGGAAGGCTTTTCCTAAAGACATAGTAGCTCCAGATTAGGGTACAGAGTATTGGCAGCTGGAATCGTTACGGTTTGGTGCAAAGGTGTAAAAAATCTTACCACGGACAGGCGAACAACAACAGGAAAGAATGGGGCATGAACAAAAAAAGGGGACAAGCCGGGAGAGACGGCTTGTCCCCTGGGGACAACTCTTTTTTATTGCTTAGGGTAATCTCAAGAGATTACCAGCGATAAATAAGATTCATGTAATAATTCCACATGCTGTCGGTGACGGGAAGAAAGGCATCAAATGCTGTCATTTCAGATATCTTCACTGGTTCACCCATGGGATTACCACTGCCGGTATAGTCATAGTCGTAGTATTGAGCACCCATGGAGAGTGTAAGCTTTTTCTCTACGATTGGCTGGTTGTAGAAGAGCTCGTACACACTACCCCTTGTGGCAAGTTTGGATCCTGCAGGATTGTCTTCTCCTCCAGTAAAGCCGATCCAGTATTGTGATCCCCAGTTGTACTCAACACCAACGGTTGCTTCCCATGGAAGCTCTGTCTTTAAACCCGCCCAGATTGAATAACCGGTACGATCGTTCTGCTCGCCGTTTGAGTTCATAAGGGCATCGGTGCCCATAAACTGTAACATTGGGTTGGCAGATATTCCAGAAGGTCGAGCGTGACTGAGGGCCAGATCCAGGAAGAAGCCAACTTTGTCAATTTTGGTTTCCCCAAGAAGTGTGACGATGTCAAGGGCACCGATATTGGCTGTGGCCTCAGTACGGCTGATATAGCCGCCTGTGTTGGCATTCATCTGGTATTGATCGTACATACCATCGTTGTTAAAATCCATTCCATTAATAGTAAACGGCATAACAACCAGACCCGTGAATCCATCTGTCACATCAAAGGCATGGGCATACATGTTGACAATTTTGGTGTGTTCATCTTCGTACAGATTGGCTATCCATCCTGCAAACTGCATGTCATCAACATCCGAGTTGTAGGACATGGAGTAGGAATTTCCAGAGCCAACGCCGGACTCAAAACCAAAGCCCCAGCATAATTTAAAGTTTAAGCCAGGAACTCCTGTGGCTTCTTCCAGGCCAAATCCAAGGGATGCACCGTCAAACTGCCAGTTTACACCATGGGCCATTGGAGATCCGCCGACAACACTGGAGGTACTGAAATCAGTAGGTGCACCACCAAGGGCGGGTCTTCTGCCAAGGGAGAAGTGGTAGGGGGTGTCACCGATTTCGCCAAAGTAGGTAACAAAGGCACGCTCAACACGCAGGGCAGAGTCACTCCCGGTGGAATGGACATTACCATCCATAGTTACTGCATTTGGTGAACCATTATACCATTTTACCCCTGTGGAGTCTCCAAACACCTTTGCGGCAGATAAGCGGCCGACAAAGGAGAGGTTGCGAGTAGGCTTTGCTTTGAGATCAATACGCAAGCGACTGGTCCAGAGAGCATCATTGTGTAGTTTCTGTTTCTGGGCGCGCTGCATATTCATCATCTGCTTCATCTGTCCAGCTTCAGCAGCAGAAAATTGAGCACCTGACATGGCCATCCGCCCGATCTGAATCTGAGAGGCAGCAGGCATGGTCTGTACATCCATATGGATGGAGTTGATTTGGTTTTCCAGTTCTATACCGATTGTAACCTTATCGAGAGCAGTGTGCCTTTCAGCATCACCCAGTCGCTCGTCGAGTTCGTCAACAATTTCTATAACATCCACAACCTGATTGTCCTGTTCTTCTTTCATCTCAAGTGACATTTGCAACATCTCTTCGGTGGAAGCAAGGCGGTCATTAAGATCCAGAACAATGTTTTTTAACATCTCAATTTCATTCATCATGTCTTCTTGTGACATGGTTGGTGTGCCAGCCTGTGCAGCACCTGTAAAAAACTGTGCAGAAAGCAGTACTCCAGTGAGGCCGATCATTCCATAACGCTTTATCATAATTTCTCCCTATACAAACTGTATGATCAGTTGGTAACTATTCCTAATCAAACGATTTCTTATCTCCTCTTGCTTGTTCTAATAGAGCAGGTGGCTTTTTGTCAAGAATAAAGGTGTGGTCCTGTGTCAATAGCAATTTAAGTAATTAGTTTCATTCTTTAAATGGTCAAGAAATGTTCTCTCCAGTGGTCT
This sequence comes from Desulfocapsa sp., assembly GCA_029935135.1. Taxonomy (GTDB): domain Bacteria; phylum Desulfobacterota; class Desulfobulbia; order Desulfobulbales; family Desulfocapsaceae; genus Desulfocapsa. Next base: position 490 of record JAOZKX010000314.1, on the reverse strand, counting down.
TTCCCCTTTTCTTTTTATTAAAAGTAGTGCATATCTTTATATTGAATAGTTTTTTAGCAAAAATTGGTCAGGTACATACTTTGGATTCAACAGTAATCCAGAAGGAGGAAAAATGGGAATTCGATCAAAATTTATCACAATTATTACGGTATTGAGTCTGCTTGCAACTCTAGCCATAGGCTATACAAGCTATATGCTCAGTCGGCAGAGTGCCATTGCCGAGGCAAAGAGTAAGGGCGAGATCATTTTTAACTATATTCAGGCAAGTTCTAAATTTTTCAGTAAATATCAGTATCCACTGATTATGGAACAGTTTGATGACCCGGATATTTTTCTGCCTGAGTTGATGTCTAAGTTTGTTGTCAATCGGATGGAGTATGAAATTTTTGAGGAAACCCTCGAAGGGTATAAGTTTAAGCAAGCAACCATTGATCCACTCTGGCCTGACAATAAGGCTGATAAGGATGAAGAAAGTGTTATCGCCTATTTT
>JAOZKX010000313.1 GCA_029935135.1 Desulfocapsa sp. | reverse complement strand
TCACGGCTATCCTGTCTGACAATCTTTCCACTGATCTGGAATTCATCTGAAAGATTTTCTACTTTTTTAAATGAAAGGGTAATAAGGGTCTCGTCACCGACGGATGATTCCAATGTCGAGCGTATGATGGTGCAGCCGTTTGTTGATATGTTATGAATAAAGCCATTTCCTTTGAGCCCGTTTACTGAGAATTCAACAGGTTGCCTGTACAGGTGGAAGCGAAGCACTTTGCGGCGATCAGATTTTTCAATCTCTAATTCAGCCTCTTCAATTGTAGATACATATACAGGGACATACCCTTGCATGCTTGCGGCCAGATTTAACAGTTGTTTGAGGACCAGACTGTTCTTATCAACAACCCGAACGATCTGTTGAACCTTGTTGGCAACGAGATAGTTCATCAGTTTTTTGAATGTTCTTACACCACTAAGGGCTGCAATTGTACAATCAGAAAGGTCGGTAATGACAGCAAACCCCTGCTGCAGATCAGCAACACAGAATCGAACATCGGTGTAAAGTTGGTTGAGTCCTTGTCGGGAGAGTCTGCTGCCGATTGTGATGTATAACCTGTTGCGAGAAATGTCTGCTTTGACACTCGATTTTTTCAACTTTTCTCTCCCTATTTTTAGGGTATAATCTGATTTTTTCACCTCATGTATTAGTTACTGTATCATTTCTCTTTTTGTTATTGAAATGATTTTTTAAGACAGGAAACACTTGGAGAAGTGTGGCTCTTTCTGTCTACCAGGTGGGGGCAGTCGGGATAAAGCTGGATGGTTTTTTTTGGTGTTACAGAGTTTGGGACTGGTTGTTGCTTATGTCCCATGCTGATGGGGCTGGTCGCCGTAGGGGTGGACATGTTCATGGCTGTGTATCTGCTTATCTTCACATCTTCGCAGATGCGTGTCCTGGATGGTGTAAAGTTGGCTGCAGGTGGAAGCCAGGAAATCAAGGTCGTGGGAGATGATGATATGGGCCTGTTTCAGGCCACGCAGGATATTTATCAATCGTTCTCTGGTTGTTGGATCCAAATTGTTACTTGGTTCGTCGAGAAGCAGCAGTTTAGGTTGCATGGAGAGGATGGTGGCCAGGGCGACGAGTTTTTTTTCTCCACCCGACAACTTGTGGGTGATGCGATCTTCAAAGCCATGCAGACCAAGTTTCTCCAGGGTGCTAATCGATATTTCCTTTGCCTCATCGGGAGTTGCCCCCATATTTAAAGGACCAAAGGCCACATCTTCCAGCACAGTTGGGGAAAAGAGCTGGTCGTCAGAGTTTTGAAAGAGAAAGCCCAGTGTACTTCTCAGTTCCCGGAAATCCTTTTTGTTACTTATCATCTTTCCCTGGAAAATGATTTCTCCCTTTTCGGCCTGCAGCAGGCCCATAATAATCTGGAAAAATGTTGTCTTGCCACAGCCATTTTCGCCAATGAGGCCGATCCGTTCCTCGGAAATAGCGAAGTTTACATCCTGCAGGAGTGGTGTCTTGCTGCCTGGGTAGGAGTAATAAATATTACGAAGTTCTATAAGTGGTTTTGAGAGTGTCATGCGGCGTAGGGGCATTTGTAAAAGGAGATAGAGAGTAGAAAGAGACAAAGGAGAAGCATAAGAGCAAGAAAGAATCGATCTTTAGTGTTCAGTGGTGGTTGGTTCAAGGGGATCAGGCTTCCCGTAAATCCACGAAGAATCATGGCCTGATGGATGCGTTCTGCCCGGTTCCAGCTTTTCACCAGGGTCATTCCGAAGAGGTAGCCATAGGTACGGTAGGTATGTATTGAGTTGGCCGGGATAAAGCCGCGCAGTCTGGCGGCCCGTTGCAGACGCTGGTATTCCTGGTGAATAATAAAGAGCTGGCGATAAGAAAAAAGGAGGAGAAAGGTGAACTTACGGGGCATGCCCAGCTTTTCCATGCCATGGCCCAGATTGGCAAGAGGCGAGGTGGCAAGGAGTGTAAGAAAGCAAAAGAAAATTGCATTCGTTTTCAGGCTGATAAGGGTGGCTGTCTTGATCCCGCCGAGACTGAGGTGGAGGGAGAGAAAATGTATACTCTCATTGCCGCCGTAGGTGAGGGGAAGGGTGAGCCAGAGAAAAAAGGTAAAGAAGTTCACAGTCAGGATTCGTCTGCAGAGGATCTTTGGCTCTGGTCTGGAAGCCCACAGGAGGAGTCCCATAAGGAGACAACCCACACCTGCCACAGCAAAAGAGTCGGTCAAGGCAAGGATCAGGCTGAGTGCACCGGCAGCGATAAGTTTTACCCGGGAATCCCGTTTATGGAACAGGGTGCTGCCGTGGGCAAAGGGTTCTTCAATCATTTTTTTTCTTATCTTCTCTGTCAGGTCGATTTTTCATCCAGGCCGCAAGTCCGGCAAGACCAAGCAAATATCCTATTCCACCCAGGATGTCTGAGATGGTCGTTTTCTTTTCTTCGGCTCTGGCAAGACTTCGTTTGATGGGGGCCAGTTCTTTCTCAAGGAGTTCCGCTACTATTCTTGTCAGCTCATCCTGGTTACCCTTCACCGCCTCTTGAGTTGGTGTCTTTGGCAAAGTCGTTTTCGGGGCATGAGAGGTATGCACCTGTTCCTGCTGGGGAAGGTATTCTCGGGCGGGAACCAGCCATTCACTCTGATGCCCTTCTCCGCCGGAGACAATAATCAGAAGGTCAAGAGATTCTTCTTTTGCTTGTTGCGGGATTTGAAAAGTGAAGATTCCTTTCCTGTTGCCGGTTCCTTCCAGCAATATGGTGTTGGCTGCCTTGTCTTTTACGATTACCTTACCCTCAATCAGGGGGCGATTACTGGAAAACTGAGATTCCACAGTAATACGGTCTCCTGAAACCCAGGCAAAGACATGGATTTTATGAGCAAAAGCCTGGGAGGGAAAAAGAAAAAGGAACAGGAGAAAGAGAGTGCTGTGAGTGAGTATACCTTTGTTCTTATATTGCATTACTTTTATCTCTGTTGATTTGCTAGAGAAAGGATTTCCGGCTGTACCCTGGCAAGGAAAGAAACAACAAAAGATGTGATCAATCCCTCAATGAGCATGACCGGCAAATGGCTGGCAAGAACAATCCCGGCCACACGCAGAAAGCCATGGTCAGATACATAGAGAGTTGTTGCCATCAGGAGGGAGGAAAAAAACATGGAACAGAAGCCGGCAAGAAATCCGGTAATCATCAGCTGCTTTTTGCTCCCCTGCAGGTATGGCTGCAGGAAAAGCCCGCAAAATACAGCAGGTGCTGCGATAATCAGACCATTTGCCCCAAGAACAACTATACCACCATATTGGAAAAATACAGCCTGCAGCAGGAGGGCCGTTATTATTGCCGGATATGCACCCCAGCCAAGGATAAGTCCAATGAGGCCGCCAAGAAGAAGGTGGACAGAACCGGGGCCGATGGGTACATGGATAAGAGAGGCGACAAAGAAGGTA
>JAOZKX010000034.1 GCA_029935135.1 Desulfocapsa sp. | reverse complement strand
TGTTCATTAAGACTGCAGCAGCCAGCAGTGCTCTTGCAGCAGCAGGGTCAATTTTTCCAGGAATCAGCTTTGCCGGGTGGCAGAAACAAGAAGGTGCTTCTGGAAAAATAAACTGGCAAAAAGCTCCCTGTCGTTTCTGTGGTACCGGTTGTGGTGTGCTGGTCGGTATGTCCGGCGACCGTGCCGTCGCTGTTAAAGGCGATCCTAATTGTAGCGTAAACAAAGGCTTGTGTTGCGTTAAAGGTTTTCATTCTGTGCAGGCACTCTATGGTAAGGATCGGCTGAAAAAGGCCCAGGTTCGCAAAAATGGCAAAATGGTAGAGGTGCCGATTTCTGAGGCACTCGATGTTATTGCCGCCAAGATGAAAGAGACCATTGCCAAGCACGGAAAAGATTCTGTTGCCATGTATGGTTCCGGCCAGTGGACCATCCCCGATGGCTATGTGGCTTCCAAACTGTTTAAAGGATGTCTCGGTACCAATAATGTTGAGGCCAATGCCCGTCTCTGTATGGCCAGTGCAGTAACCGGTTTTATGACCTCTTTTGGTATTGATGAGCCCATGGGCTGCTACGAGGATATCGAAGAGGCCGATGTAATGATTACCTGGGGAAACAATATGGCGGAGATGCACCCGGTTTTGTTCTCCCGGATGCTGGCCAGTCGTAAGCGGAAGAACAATGTTACCATTGTTGATTTTGCCACCCGGACCACCCGAACAAGTCAGGCCGCTGACAAGTCAATTCTCTTCAAGCCCAACACTGATCTCGCAGTAGCTAATGCCATCTGTTACGAGATCATTCGTAACGACTGGGTGAACTGGGATTTTGTCAAGAAACACACCACCTTTCATAAGGGCAAGACCAATATCGGCTACGGCACTGAAGATCATTTCAAGTTTAAAGACAAACCTGAAGATATCACCTTTGAGGAGTATAAGACCTTTTTAGAAGATTATACCCCGGAAAAAGTACAGCGAATTTCAGGAGTATCCGCAAAAGATATCAAGTATATGGCCTCCCTCTACGGCGATCCAGCCAAGAAGGTGACCTCCTTCTGGTGTATGGGAATGAACCAGCATGTCAGAGGAACCTGGATCCAGAACCTTGTCTATAATATCCATCTCCTTACCGGTAAGATTTCCACCCCCGGCAACAGTCCCTTCTCCCTCACCGGACAGCCAAGTGCCTGTGGTACTGTGCGTGAAGTCGGAACCCTGACCAACAGACTTCCCCATGGCGTTGTGATGAATGAAAAAGATCGGAAAATGGCGGCTGAAATCTGGGATGTGCCGTTGTCCAATATCGACCCGAAACCAACGTACCATACCGTGGAGATGTTCCGTGCCCTTGATCGCGGCGATATCAGATTTATGTGGATTCAGGTGACCAATCCCATGATCACCATGCCAAAACTGAAACGCTACCGGGATGGTTGTCTGAAAGAAGGCCGATTTATTGTCGTCTCTGATGTTTACCCGACACCCACCACCGATGTTGCTGATGTTATTCTCCCAGCATCCATGTGGGTTGAACAGGAAGGGTTGTTCGGTAACTCTGAACGGCGTACCCAGCATTTCGATGCCATTGTTCCAGGACCAGGCGACACCATGTCAGATACCTGGCAGATCATTGAAGTTGCAAGAAGACTTGGTTTTGAAAAGCAGTTCCCTTGGAGTGAAGACGAGTATATCGGGAAGATTTGGGAAGAGTATCGACGTTTTCACGATAACCCCAAGCACAATATGGCTCCCTATAAAGTGCTGAAGGAACGGTCCGGCGTGCAATGGCCGTTTGTGAACGGTAAAGAAACCCGCTGGCGCTTTAATACCAAACATGATCCGGCATGTAAAAAAGGCACCGAATTTGATTTCTACGGCAAGAAGGACGGCAAGGCCTGGATCTGGGCTCGCCCCTATGAACCAGCAGCAGAATCACCTGATCAGGAGTATGACTTCTGGCTCAATACCGGCCGTGTTATCGAACATTGGCATACCGGTTCCATGACCCGTCGCGTCCCTGTCCTTCACAATGCCATGCCTGAATCCTATGTGGAGATGAATCCTGAGGATGCCGCAGATCTTGGTGTAACAAATGGTGAGAAGGTGAAAATCATCTCCAGGCGTGGAGAGGTAACCATGAAGGCCTCCATAAACGGCCGTGGGGTACCGCCCCGGGGCATGGTTTTTGTGCCGTTTTTTGATGAATCCTACAAGATCAACGAGGTTACTCTGGATGCTTTCTGCCCAATCTCAAAGCAGCCTGATTATAAAAAATGTGCCGTTCGACTGGAGAAAGCATAATGAAACAAGCAGATACAAAGCTAAGCAAAGTTGTTACAGGTTTTGCCGCTATCTGCTTGACCGGAGCCTTTATGGTGCTGCCTGCAAATGCAGCGCCTGATATTCCACAGGGTTTCGATTCAGACGGCGAAAAAATCTATAAGCGCTTCGACAATACGCCCCTTGCAGCCATGACCGGCACAGACGGAAAACGTACCTTAAATGGATACTACGAGCTCCGTCAGTATCCCGGTTCACCTCCAAGGGTTCCCCATGATGTGCCAACCTCTTTTTCAGGCGATACCTTGAAGTGTCTCTCCTGTCACGAAAGAGGGGGGTATGACCCGAACCAGGATACCTATGCTCCTGTTACACCGCATCCTGAGTATGAAAGCTGTGCCCAATGCCATGTGCCGCAGCGCACAGAAAAGCTTTTTGTAGAAACAGACTGGCAATCAATACGACCGCCGAAATTGGGCCTGTCTGAAATGGGAGGATCGCCTCCGCCAATTCCGCATAGTCTGCAGATCAGGGAGGATTGTATTGCCTGTCACACAGGCCCTGCTGCAGTGGCTGAAATCCGGGTGGAACACGCCTCACGCGGTAATTGCCGCCAATGCCATGTTCCGATGATTTCTACAGAGATCAGGAAAGAATTTACCAGAACCAAATAACCAGGACGAGAACCGTTATGAAAAAAATATTTTTGCGTTCTGGCCTGCTTTTTCTGTGTTTTGTCCCGGGGACAGTGCTCATGTCAGGAGTTGCCGTCATGGCTTCCGGCGGCGGGGTAATGGATCGCATTCATCATGCAGATGAGCCCTTTGATACCATGGAAATAGACACAGCCTATCAACTGCCGGTTAAAACGGTACGGGCCAAAGAATCCTGGAAGGGAGGATCTTTCAGAGTACTTGCCAGAAAGGATTCCATAACCAGGTACCGCTGCAGCGTTTGCCATACTGACAAAAAGGTACTGGTCAAAGATGCTGTCCTTTTTACCCATGGAGACATTGTTATTAATCATGGCGAAGGGGATAACGAGCTGGCGTGTATACAGTGTCATGATGAGGATGATCGAGATTTTCTCTCTGATTCCTCTGGAAAAAAGATCGATTTTGACCATAGTTACCAGTTGTGTGGTCAGTGTCATTTTCGTCAAAAACGGGATTGGTTAGGCGGTGCCCACGGCAAACGTGATGCATATTGGGCTGGCGAACGGGTGATACGAAACTGCACCACCTGTCATAGCCCGCATTCCCCTGCCTTTAAAACAAAGATGCCGGAGACCTACTCTCTGCCATTGGATCAATAGGGGCGGCCATGGATTCCAGGAAAAAAGAAGGCCAGATGAAAACAAACGATATACTAGAAAAGAAAAGCACTCGCAGATCCTTTATCAAGAAGTTGTCTATCGCAGCTGCAGCCGGTTCAGCCGGTCTTGTTGCCGGAGGATGTGTCTCCACCGGCGAAACGACAGAAGAGATGGGGCTGAAATGGGAAGAGTATTTTAAGAAAAACTATCGGATGATGACCGATAAAGAAAAAGATGAAACCGTTGCCCGGCTTGAAAAGCTGGCGAAACTCCAGGATGATGTGAATATACAGATGTCCAATCAGGAGCCACGGGAAAAGGTGCTGTTTGGCTACGCCTTTAACATCTCCCGCTGCAAGGGATATATGGACTGCGTTGAGGCCTGCGTAAAAGAAAACAATCTTGATCGTAACTCAAAGACCCAATATATCCGTATCTTTGAGATGGATTCCGGACAACAGGATCCAACAAGTGGTGACGGCAAGTATCACCATGAAGTACCGGTGGAGAATAAGTATTACATGGGCATTCAATGTTTTCATTGTGAAAATGCCCCCTGTATCAAGGCCTGCCCGACAAAAGCCACCTGGCGTGAGCCGGATGGTATCGTGGTTGTGGATTATGACTGGTGTATCGGCTGTCGCTATTGCATGGCTGCCTGTCCCTTCTGGGGACGTCGCTTTAACTGGGGCGAGCCTGAAGTGCCCAAGGAAGAGCTCAATACAAAACAGCATTATCTTGGCAACCGTAAGCGGATGAAAGGGGTTATGGAAAAATGCACATTTTGTGTGCAGCGGACACGCCAAGGGAAACTTCCCGCCTGTGCCGATGCCTGCCCCACCGGTTCCAGAGTCTTTGGTAACCTCCTCGATCCGAATAGTGAAATTCGTTATGTCCTGAAGCATAAGAAGGTTTTTCGCTTTAAGGAGGAATTGGGGACCGATCCAAAATTCTGGTATTTTATGGATTAATAACCAGGGTGTAAATGAGAACTTTAAGGAATAAATTATAATGAATATGAACCCTAAAAAAGGCATTGTCGGCTTTACCTCTGACTGTATTCGCTGGTCGCTGTCCGGAGGCCTTGGATTCAAGCTGTATATTGTTATCTTGCTTGCTCTTATGGGTGCAGGTGTATATGCCTATACAAATCAGTATCAGCATGGTCTGATCACCACCGGCATGAGTAATATTGTGAGCTGGGGATTGTATATCTCCAACTTCACTTTTTTTGTTGGTGTTGCAGCCGCAGCCGTAATGCTGATTATTCCAGCCTATATCTTAAAAGATAAGGATTTGCATGAAGTCGTGATCATTGGTGAAGGTGTGGCTGTTGGTGCTCTGGTTATGTGCCTGCTCTTTATCACCGTGGATATGGGGGGGCCGTTGAAAGTCTGGCATATGATACCCGGGATTGGCCTGTTTAACTGGCCTTCATCCATTTTGACCTGGGACATGCTGGTGTTAAATGGCTATCTGGCATTAAACACTCTGGTTCCGCTCTATATTCTGTACTGCAATTACAACAATAAAAAACCGGTGGGCTGGAAGTATAAGCCCTTTGTTTTTCTATCCATCTTCTGGGCGGTTTCCATCCATATGACCACGGCTTTTCTCTATCAGGGACTGCCAGCCCGACCATTCTGGAATAACCCTCTGCTTGGACCAAGATTTCTGGCCTCAGCCTTTGCTGCAGGGCCTGCAGTTATAATGATGGTCCTTATTGTCATCCAGCAGAAAACAAACTACCTGATTGATAAAAATGTCTTTTTCAAGTTGAAAAGAATAATCGTTGCCTCTGCAATAATTAATCTGCTGATGCTGTTTTCTGAAATATTCAAGGAATTCTATAACGCAACCCATCACAGTCTTTCTGCCCAATACCTGTTCTTCGGGCTTGACGGGCATGATGCCCTGGTGCCATGGATTTGGACAGCCATTGGTCTCAATATACTTGGGACTCTTCTTTTTGCCTTCGACCCGACCAAATGTAACCCTAAATATCTTATGCCGGCTGCAATAAGTCTGTTCACCGGTATCTGGATTGAAAAAGGGTTTGGTCTTATCATTCCGGGTTTTATACCCTCACCCATGGGTGAGGTGATTGATTATGCACCGACGGCCAACGAGATTCTCATTACTCTGGGAGTGCTGGCACTGGGCATCCTGGTGGTGACATTGCTTATCAAGCCATCTTTGGTAATTTTGCAGAGATTTAAAGAGCTGAATACTTGATTCCTGCTCCCCGTTAAAGTACGAATTTATGCTTTAATGGGGTGTTGACTGAGACCTTAGAACAATTTATTTCGAAACCTCGCAAAGAATCCACTCGAACATAAACGACTACTTTAACGACCCACTCTCCTTCTTTTCTTCCAGTTCTTCCCAGCGCTCGTAAAGTTGCTCAACCAGCTGCCGGGCGTTTTCCAGGGCGGCCCAGGTCTCTTCTAATTTTTTGGAATCAGCTGCTGTTTCCGGGGCATCCATAATTGCCTGCAGGCGATCCTTTTCCTCTTCGCCATTCTGGATCTGTTCCTCTATTTGCTCATATTCCCGCTGATCCATATAGGACAACTTGCCGGCAAAGTTCTTCTTTGTATTTTTCTCCTGCTGTTTAGCAACCCCTGGAGAGACACTCTCTTTACTTTGCTCCTGCCTGTTGAGATCCGCAAGCCACTGTTTATAATCGGCATAATAGATTGTCCCGCCTTTGCCGTCAAAACCAATCACCTGATCACAAATAGAATCGAGGAGGAAACGATCGTGGGTCACAAGAACCAGAGCTCCGGGAAAATCGAGGAGGCTTTCTTCCAAAACATCCAGGGAAGGAATATCCAGATCATTGGTGGGCTCATCGAGCAGGAGGATGTCCGCCGGCTGACGCATCAGTTCAGCGATCAGGATTCGTGCCTGTTCTCCACCAGAGAGCTGTCCCACCGGAGTTTCCAGTTGATCAGGACGAAAGAGAAATCGTTGGGCCCAGGTAACCACATGGGTGGAATGCTCGCGAAACATGATCGAATCCCCATCCTGTGCCAGTGCCCGGCGCAGAGTAATCTCGGGATTAATACGCTCCCGCTTCTGATCAAAAGTGACAATACGCACATCAGGGGCCGTTTTGATTGTTCCCGTATCCGGCAGCTCTCCATCGGCCTGCACGCTTGCACTGAGAATATTCATCAGGGTCGATTTTCCACAACCATTACGACCCAGAAGACCCAGGCGACTGCCAGGGGAAAGGATAATGTCAAGGTCTGCAAAGAGTACCCTGCCACCATAACTTTTACCAATCCCGGCACCATCCAGCAGTTTTTTTGTTTTTCTGCCAGTGGAATCAAAATCGATCTTCACCTGCTTTATGGAGCGATTCCGGCCCTTGACCTGGCTAAGGTGCTCTTGCAGTTTATGTGCCTCATCTATCCGGTACTGTGCCTTGGTGGCTCTCGCCTTTGGTCCGCGACTGAGCCATTCGCTTTCCCGCCGCATCTTGTTGGCAAGGCGTTCTTCAAGCTGCTGCTGCTGCTGCAGAAAATCAACTCGTGCAGCAAGAAAAGTGGAATAGCCGCCAGCGACCTGCAGCGAACCTTCCGGATAGACAGAGGAAAGCTCAACGATCCGATTAACAGTGCTTTCCAGAAATCGACGATCATGGCTCACCAGAATAAAGGCGTTGGGGCTCTCTGGAAGTGAGGAGGAAAGCATCTTTTCCAGCCAGATAACACCCTCAATATCAAGATGATTAGTCGGTTCATCCATAACAAGAATATCGGCCTGGACGATCAGACTGCGGCAGATTGCCAAGCGTTTCCGCCAGCCTCCGGAAAGGTGGTGCACCGCCATTTCACTATCAGGGAACTCAGCACGCGAGAGCAGGGACTGCACGCGATTATGACATTCTATATCTTCCAGCCCACTCCCATCAAGAGCGGCCAGTAAATTTTCGACCACGCTTGCCTGCTCATCAAACTGATCTGCCTGGGCAAGGTAGGTGGTTGTCACATGCCGCCTACTCACAATCCTGCCCTCATCTGCTTCCATACGATTGCAGATAAGTTTTAGAAAAGTAGTTTTTCCACTGCCGTTTGGACCAATCATACCTATACGGTCGTTATCATTGATCACCAGATTAATGTTTGAAAAAAGGTGCTGGGCACCAAAAGATTTTCCAATACCCTGACAAGTAAGAAGATGAGACATAAGATAATATTATAAATAATAAAATTAACAAAAAGAGCTGCAAGCAACGATCGGAAGAGGATAAGAACCGTTATGAAGTCCCTTTTTTATTGAAAAATCTACCCCTCGCGACTATGCTTGGGCGGAAATGGTGAACAGGCCAGATGGAAAAGATTCTTATTCCCCTGACCTTTTAACTCCCTTACCTATACTCTGGATACGAGCAAATCGCAATGAGTGACCGCTTACATATTATTATTACCGGGAATGAACAAAAACCTCACAGGTTTATTCTTTCCAAACAAAAACTACAGCTTGCAGTCTTCACCTCGCTGGCTCTCTTTATTATTCTCGGTATCGGCAGTTTCCAGGCAACACGACTTTTCCAGGCCAACAGCTCACTCAGCGATCAGGTTGCCGGTCTCAGCCAACAACTGCAGGACAGTAATTCCCTGCAGCAGCAGTTTTCCGGGCAGGTCCAGAAACTGCAACAAGAAAACAGCAGTCAGGCCAACGCCTTTGCAGAAGAAAAAACAATCCTGATCAATGGTGCCCTCAGCGCACTGGAAGAACGCAGCCAGATGATTGAACAGGTAATGTGCAACATCGGCGTAGATGTTGAAAAAGCGACAAAAAATAGCGCCAATAAAGGTGGTCCATTTGTCACCTCAGCTGATGATCTGGGCAAAGAGCTGCTCGTTCTCTCTGACAAGTATCTGGATACCATGAATTACCTTCCCCTTGGGCGCCCTGTTCCCGGCCGTATCACCTCACGATTTGGCCATCGCACAGATCCGGTCAACGGCAAAAAAGGGTTTCACACCGGTGTTGATATGCGCGGCCGCTATGGCCAGGAGATCCTTGCCACTGCAGATGGCGTTGTCAGCAAAGCCTTCACCAATGGCGGATACGGAAAATTTGTAGAAATACGCCATGGCAATGGCTACACCACCGCCTTTGCCCATATGAAAAAGATTCTGGTAAAAAGGGGTGCCACCGTCAAACGCGGTCAGGTCATAGGCACGGTGGGCAGCAGTGGACGTTCCACCGGGCCCCATCTCCACTATGAAGTCTGTCTGTGGAAAAAGCCGCTCAACCCGAATAAATTTATGCAGGTTGAGAAACTTATTCTCGCACCGGTTATCCCACAACTCACGGCAAAATTCAGAAAAAAAATCAATCCGATCATTCTTGCTCAAAAAAATGCAGAGACAACCAAAGCCATGGAGGCATTTCATGTCCCTATTCAATAAAAAAGATGACTTTGCCCAGGAATCAGAAAAGGCTGACAAAGAAGTTATCTCCTCCATTATTGATCAGAAGATGAGCATTACTGGAGAGCTCTCCTTTTCCGGTAAAACGCGAATAGACGGGACAGTTGAAGGAAACATAAAGGGAGAGCATCTGGTGCTCTCCGAAAGTGGGAAAGTTGTTGGTGATATCTTTGCCGCCTCCCTCGTCTGTCATGGTACAGTTGAAGGAAACATAAAGGCAAATCTGCTCACTGCCCGTAAAAGCTGCCAGATTCATGGCAGAATTGAAGCAAACAGCCTCACTGTGGAACCGGGTGCAGGAATCAGCGGAGAGATAAAAGTTGCCTGCCAGGAATTGCATCTGTCTGAAAAAGATGGTAGTAGTGATTCAGTATCCAGTCAGCAACCAGCCGCCAGCCCAGCTGAATGAAGAAAAACATTAAGAATCCGGATAAGTACCACGCTCTATGCAGCCAAACGACCTCCCTGCCCCGTCTAACCGCCTGACCTGCCCAAACTGTGGTAACGATGACGATTTCTATGAAATAGCCGAAGATGTAACCATCACCACCCGTTATATCCAGAATATTGACGGCAGCTTCACCCCTGAGGAAGACAACTCCCAGGTACTTGGTGAAATAAAGCTTGTCTGTGGTCAATGCCAGGAGGATCTCTCCGAATTCCATCACCACTTCTCTGAAATGCTCTTTTGACCAGCCAGACTCGCATTATAACGGACAATACGACACTCATGGAGGCCTACCATGAACTTGTTGCCGGTGATATTGTTGCCTGTCGTATACGGTTGAAATATGAAGAAGAGCACTTACTGCTCGATCTTGTAGAACGAGGGATACGGCTCATCCCTTCTGCTAGCTCTCAGCTTGCCAGTCGCTCCAAAACATTCCAGGCACGCCTGCTTGGCGCCCTGATGATTCCTCACACCGTCGTTATTTATGATATCCACGGGCTGCTGGAGACTGTTTCCCTGTACGGCAAACACTGCGTAGAAAAAGTTGTCCTGAAACATGACCGAAAAAATGCCGGTTTGGGCATTCACCTCTTCCAGAGCATTGAAGATGTCTACACCCAGGCGGCAAATAATGTTCTCCCCTTCCCTTTCGTTCTCCAACCCTTTATCGCAGACAGCCACGATGTCCGTGTCATCTTTCTTGGTGAATATATCGAGGCCTACGAACGGAAAAATCCTGATAATTTTCGCCATAACCTGCATTGCGGCGGCAGTGCCAAACCGTATCTGCCCAGCCAGGAACAGCTGAATATCTGTAACGAGGCCATGAGACGGGGAGTATTCCCCTATGCACATCTGGATCTAATGATTACAGAAGAGGGAAAAACCTATTTGGCGGAGATCAACCTGCGGGGCGGGATTCGGGGTGCCAGCATAGACCCTGCCAGCTATACGGAAAAGGTTCGCGCAATAGAAACGAGACTCCTCCAGGAGAAGACTCGCTGATAATTTCTGTATCCTTTCTGAGCAATCGTCAGGTCAAACCCATTATCCAATATCACAGTACTGCAGACAGGCATAAACTTCTGCTTGTCACCTGGACACCACTGCTTTTATCAAAAAAAAGCAAAAAAAAAGGAGTCACCTTTCGGCAACTCCTTTTTACAACTCTCGTAAAACTATCTGTTGTTAATTATACACAACCGGTAGGTTTAGGAAGTCCAGCCATCTTACAAGCACCTTTACCAGGTCCTGATGGGAACAGCTCGTAGATTCTTTTCAGTGGGAAACCAGTGGTTTTGGAAAGAATACGAACCATTGGAGCAATACCATTTTTCTTGTAGTACTCACGAAGAGCGTCAATCACTTTGTGATGCTCGTCAGTCAACTCATCAATACCCTCAACGCCTTTTACATAATCGATCCAATCATCGTTCATGTCTTCCATTCCGTTGAGCAGGAAACCATCTTCATCACAATTGTAGCTATTTCCGTTGTGTTCTATTGTAGGCATCTTAAATCCTCCGTAAAAATATTGTTTGTGGCTTTCAC
>JAOZKX010000312.1 GCA_029935135.1 Desulfocapsa sp. | reverse complement strand
TCAACAATATGGCAGAACAGATCAACGAGCGTATCAACACTATCAGTCAACAGCGCAATGAACTGGAAGCAGTATTTTCCAGTATGACAGACGGCGTTCTAGCAATTGCGACAAACCATAAGATTATCCGCATCAACCGGGCCGCTGCCGATTTTTTCCAGATGGATTCTCAGGCCGTCAAATCTGTCCCTTTTGAAGGCGTTATCAGGAACCAGCAACTGCAGCACTTTCTCAGTGAAGCCCTTCTTGAAGAGAGCAGCTCCCGGCAGGAACTCAATCTCACTGAAAACGGGGCCCAGACAAACCTGCTTTGTAAAACTCACCCACTCTATGACGGTGAAAACAAACGACTGGGCAGCCTGGTGGTGATGAACAATATGACCCGGATAAACCAGCTGGAAAATATTCGTCAGGATTTTGTGGCAAATGTCTCCCATGAACTGAAAACACCAATCACAGCCATCCGTGGCTATGTGGAGACATTACTGGACGGAGCATTGACAGAAGATCCGCAGGAGGCAAAAAAATTCCTGGAAATTATCCACAGACAGGGCGCGAGACTGGACGCCATTGTTGATGACCTTCTGACCCTTGCCCGCATTGAAGACAACAGCGAAAAAAATGAGATGAGCATCAAAGAGGAAAAGATATGTCCAATTCTCGACACTGCCCTGCAGACCTGCAGTGTCAAGGCGAAAAAGAAGCAGATAGAGATCGATATAGAATGCAGTCCCACCCTTAGCGCAACAGTGAATCGTCCCATGCTGGAACAGGCAGTCATAAATCTGCTCACCAACGGGGTCAGTTACAGTCCTGAGAAATCATCCATTCATATTCTGGCAAAAGAACAGCTGGACGAAACAGGTAAAACGAAACTCAACATCAGCATTGAAGACCAGGGACCTGGTATTGAAGAAAAGCATCTCCAGCGAATATTTGAAAGATTCTATCGCTGTGACAAGGCCCGCAGCCGTAAACATGGCGGAACTGGCCTGGGCCTTGCCATTGTCAAACATATTGCAGAATCCCACAATGGCACGGTGAAAGTTACAAGCCAGGTGGGTAAGGGTTCCATATTCCGGTTGACGATTCCCTCCAGGCCCGCACCTTCATAAGAAAAGCTGCCGCCTTACTCCGACAAATAGAGTTCATCGGTCTTTGCGGCAGCAATGAAATCATTCACATGCAGCCCTCCGATGATATGCGACCACCAGAAGACTTCGACCTTTCCCCATTCTGTCAGCAGAAGAGGATGGTGCCCTTCTGCTTCCGCCATTTCGCCGACCTTCACAGTAAACGCCAGGGCCTGCTTGAAATTTTTAAAGGTGAAGCTCCGCTGGAGTTTCCGTACTCCCTCAGTTGCAATAACATTCCACTCCGGGACCTGCGCAATCAAGGTCACCATCTGCTCTTCTGTGGCCAGAGGTGCATGTTTATTGCACGCCTCACACTTCTGATTGGTAAGTATAAATTCCATTTTATTCCTCCATTTCTTTTGTAACGAGAGTCATGTTATCCTGCCCGTTTTGCTCCTGCTGACGAAGCCAGGCAATAACAGCTTCCACCAACTCATCCTCATGTTCTGACAGAGCATGATCGGCAGCAGGAATTGCAATCTGCGTATATCTTGGAGAAAGAAGAATCCTGCGCTCCATCGCATAGTCACTGTCTCCCGCCCTCCCTGCCTCACCCCAGATATCCAGCACGGGGAGGGATGTTTTTTCCAGGTTCAGCAGACAGCTAAATGGCACACCGTTATTATTCAGCATACCAACACCGACAAAGCCTTTTATGGCTGGATGAGCCATATCTGCAAGATAGGCTGTGGCCATTCGTGAACCAAGGCTGTGCGCCATCAGATATATGGTTTCTATCCCTTTGGCCTGCAGAAAACGAACAGCCCGCTTGATTTCTACATATGCTTTGGGGAAATCTTTCTCATATTCAGCCAGTGCTTGTATACCGCCTGGCATCTGCAAAGAGAGCGTATGAAAAGCAAGCTGTTCATTGAGTTCCAATCGTAAGGGCTCCACGACAAAGGATTCCGGATCCCCTCCCTTACCGTGACAGAGAATCACCCCTGCTGTTCCCGGCTCTCCCTCTGCATATATCCATGATTCGGCTGAGAGAGCTGCCGGCACATGACAAAACAAAGACAAATAGAAAATCAGACACATAACTCTTGGCATAACGCTATTCCTTCGCTGCAAAAGCACCACTCTCCATTCGGTTCGTTTTTGTTTCCAAATCACGACTCGTCTACCTGCAGTATATGTGGATATCTGGAAAAAAGCACGGAGTGTAACTTTTACAAGAAAATAATCATTATGGAAACCAGTGGCAAAACAAAAAAAGTATCCTGACACTTGCAGAAACCATAGCGAATCTGGTACAACCGAAATCATCAAGCAACTGAGAATTCTTTTCTTTCTTCCATAAAACGACAACAACCCATGACACTGAAAACTGGAATATATGTAGATGCAGAGAACATCAGGCTCTGTGGTGGATACGGCATGCGCTACGATGTGCTGGTGGATCTGGCCAATCGTGGCCAATCGCTCATGCTGCGTGCCAACTCCTACCTTGCCGAAGACAGAGAACGAACCAAAGAGGACAGGGAATATCGTTTAAAACTCTACCGCTACCATGACATTCTCCGGCAATGCGGCTTTAAGGTTATCAAAAAATATGTAAAACATTTTGTGGATGACGAGGGGATCCTCACCACCAAGGCCAATGCGGACATGGATCTGGCCATCGATGCCCTGCTGCAGGCCAGAAATCTGGACCGCATCATCCTCCTCACTGGAGATGGCGATTTTATTCGACTGGTGCAGGCCCTGCAGAACATGGGCTGCCGGGTGGAAGTGATTGCCTTTAACAATGTGAGCAATGACCTAAAAGAAGAGGCAGACAGCTACCTCTCAGGCTTTCTTATTCCCGGGCTCCTTCCCATCCAGAATGGCGACACTGAATGGCAGCGGGGATTCCCCATCAATTACAATCCAGATCGGGGCTTTGGCTTTATGCGCTATTTCACTCTGCAACCCCATGGACTACAGGCCGAAAGCATCTTTTTTCACTGCTCCAAATCAACTGTTACCTCAGACAATCTCTTTCTCGACTCCAACAATATATTTGAGTTCAGGGTGGTGAGTAATCCCGGCAATAACAATAAAACTGAAGCCTGGGACATTCGCTCAATTGATGAAATCCAACCATAACTAAAAAAATCATCCGCATATTTGGGCAGAAATAGTCCCTGCCGCAAACAGCTAGCAACAACATGCAGAAAACAAGATATCTCAGTTACCGAACAGCTGAGTTTACGAGGTGAAAAATGGGAAATCCATTTCAGGATCAGCTTCTCAAGGCCGGACTGGTCAGTAAAAAGCAGGCCAATAAGGTCAAACACGAAAAACACATCGGCCA